>CAMVCQ010000130.1 GCA_947166015.1 uncultured Lachnospiraceae bacterium | reverse complement strand
CTCGGCATCTACCTGATATACTATTCGATTGCAAGGTTTGGTCTTGAGATGCTCAGAGGTGACTCGATAAGGGGAGGCATCGGGATACTTTCAACATCGCAGATAATAAGTGCGATCCTGCTTCCGGTAGGAGTGTGGTTTACCATCAAAGGTGTCCCGCAGATCAAATACAAAAATAAAAACAACAAAGATTTAGACAAAGGAATTTCAGGGAGTGTGGATATGACGAAAAACGAAGCGTACGAAAAACTGAGATCAATAGGCCAGGAGCATGTGCTGGAGTTTTTTGATGAGCTTGATGCTTCTGAAAAAGAGTCCCTTTTAAAGCAAATAAAAGAGACTGATTTTGATGTTCTAAAACAGGTTAAAAATGCAGGAAAACCTCAGGTAAGAGGAGAGTTTTCACCGCTTGCCGCGATGCAGCTTGATGAGATAGAAAAGAACAAAAAAGAATTCACCGATGAGGGTGAAAAACTGATAAAGCAAGGCAAGGTCGCAGCGCTTCTTTTGGCAGGTGGTATGGGCACAAGGCTCGGCTCGGACGAACCGAAAGGCGTCTATGATATAGGCGTGACTAAGCCCGTATACATTTTTCAAAGGTTGATAGAAAACCTTCTTGATGTTGTCAAAAAGACAGATTCGTGGATCAGGTTATTTATCATGACAAGTGAAAAAAACCACGAAGCTACGATCAGGTTTCTTGAAGAAAAAGAGTATTTCGGATACAAAAAAGAATTGGTTTCATTTTTTAAGCAGGATATGGCACCTGCGTGTGACAGAAACGGAAAGCTTTTTTTGGAGACCAAGTCCCGCATAGCTACATCACCGAATGGAAACGGCGGCTGGTGCTCATCGTTTATGCGTTCCGGGCTTGGAGAAGTCCTGAAAAAAGAATCGATCGAATGGATCAATGTTTTCGCCGTCGACAATGTTCTTCAAAAAATGTGTGACCCGTGCTTCATAGGAGCAACTGCCAAAAAAGGAGTTGCAGTCGGAGCGAAGGTTGTCAAAAAAGCAAACCCCGATGAAAAAGTCGGAGTTATGTGCCTTGAGGATGGTAAACCGTCGATAGTTGAGTATTATGAACTCTCGGAGGAGATGAGAAACGAGAAGGATGCAAACGGTGATCCGGCTTATAACTACGGAGTGATCCTCAATTATGTCTTTCATGTTGAGGAGCTTGAAGAGGTGAGTGACAATTACCTCGAAAGCCATATCGTCGAGAAAAAAATCCCCTACATAGATGAGAAGGGTGACCTCATAAAGCCGGAGGAACCAAACGGATACAAATTCGAACAGCTTATACTTGATATGATAAACCAGATCGGTTCGTGTCTGCCGTATGAGGTTGTCAGAGAAAAAGAGTTTGCTCCGATCAAAAATGCCACGGGAACGGATTCTGTGGAATCAGCGAGAGAGCTTTGCAAACAAAACGGGATAGAGCTGTAAACAGCAAAATAAATTAAGCGCCGACCGAGTCGACGCTTAATATTTTTTTTAATTCAAAATGATCAGCGATTGATGTCGAGGTTGTTCTGACGCATAAGTGCATCGAGCTCCTCGTTGCTCTGCTGAATAAGCCTTTTGATGATGTTCCAGGTATCGGAAATACCTCTTTCGTATCCGATCTTGACACCCTGATTGTAACCTGTGGTATAGTCATTGTCCTCGGCAATAGCTTCGCTTGCCGCCTGGAAACCTTCGTTATAACTCTGCTCGGTAGCCTTTGAAAGCTGCTGGACAAGTGCATCGATCTCTGCCTGAGACAGTATTGTATGTGAATTAGCCATTGTGTATATCCTCCCGATTTTTGATGATTTAACGGTGTTTCATAAACACAACTATCATTATACACCATCTGAACTGATTTGTCACTTGTTTTTTGAAAAAATTGTGTGTTGCCTAAATTGCATTTTTTTGGTATAATGTTCGGATAAGAGTTTGTTTTTGGAATGTTTGATCAGACGAAGCAGCATCCAAAGCAGAAAAAATCATATATGAAAGGTTAAAAATAATGGCAGACATTCAGAGTTTCAAATGCGTTAGACCTTCAGTGGAGCTTGCAGAAAAAGTTGCTGCGCTCCCTTACGATGTTTACAATCGTGCTGAGGCTACCGAGGTTGTGAAAAAAAACCCAATTTCATTTTTGGCGATAGACAGAGCGGAGACAACTCTTCCCGATGATGTCGACACCTATGATGACAGAGTTTACGCTCACGCAAAAGAACTTTTTGACGAAAGGCTTGCGGACGGTACATACATCCGCGATGATAAGCAGGCTTACTATGTATATGAGCTTATCATGGACGGCAGATCCCAGACAGGGCTTGTTGCCGTCGCTTCCATAGATGACTATGTATCCGGTGTGATCAAAAAACACGAAAACACCAGAGCTGACAAAGAGGTAGACAGGATCCGTCACGTCGATACTCTCGGTGCTCAGACAGGGCCTATTTTTCTCGCGTATCGTGACGATGAAACTATCGATGCAATCACTGCAAAGGTGATGAAGGGCGAGCCACTCTATGACATATCGGCTGATGACGGCATAGCTCACAGAGTTTGGGAGATAGCCGATGCAGGGGATGTAGAGACTATCAAAAATTCGTTTA
>CAMVCQ010000129.1 GCA_947166015.1 uncultured Lachnospiraceae bacterium | reverse complement strand
ACATCGAATGGCATATTCTGACATTCCCGAGTCCGTCATTCCTGCTCCTCCTTTCTTAAACTTCGATATTGATCTATGATTGACATAGTTTCCTTGTCAAGATAAACACTGGATGCATCTGCAATTGCAGTTTTAAACAATTCGTTAAAAATAGTCATTATTCCGTTTGACGCTTTTCTTGTAGCACATAATGGTTTAATGGTTCCATCTTTACTAACTAGGTATGATTCAAAAAACTTTTCCTCTTCAATGTGACACGGTACGAGGTAAACGGTACATTCAAGTTTTGATAACGAGGCATGGTATGCACCGTTATCCGGCACGATATCCTGACCGGGATAAAACTTTGAGCAATACTGTCTAAGTTGAAGGTTGTCAGGAACACTGGAAAATAGAGGATGATCAGGTGGTGACGAATAATCACCTGACATATGAGCCCCCTGCAACGCGCCATCAAGTTCCTTTTCCCAATGGATGTCATGCTTTCGTGTGTCGTTTATCAAATCTCTAAAAAAATCTCTAAGGTAGAGTTCTACATCTGTCATAGCATACAATTTACCGAAAACTAGTTCGTCTAATGAAGTTTCCAGCAGTTTTGCGGCAGTAGTAACAAATTGAATACTAGGTTCCGTAGTGGAATCAGGCTTTTCTATGATTGACATATACCCGGGTCTTACGCATGCTTGCTTTTCAATTTGACCAATTTTAACAGATGAATGACTGACCAAATATCGTATATTTTTTAATGTTTTTTCTTTGTCAAACACCTTAAATTTCGATGCTTTAGACTCTAGCCTATCTTTTTCCTTCTTTTTTTGCGCTCGGATTTCTTCCATTTCATCTATCTGATTGTTCAGATCTATTATTGATTGTGGAAGCTGATCAGGACACTCTGAAAGCGCAGATTTGGGAATACCTAACCGCTTTAATTCTTTTGTTCTATGTAGCTTAGCTCTGTGTAGATCTGCTTGGAGTTCTGATAACTCGACTTCTAAATGTGAAAGATTATCAAAAATACTATCTTTATCAATTTTTTCCGAATCGAAATCAAATAAGTACATTGGTAGCCCTCCTTTCAACTTATATTGATTATAAATCATAAAGTATAATTTGTCAATAGTATAAAAGTAGAAATATATTTTTACAAAAATGTAAAAAAATGTATAAAAAGGCAAAAAAATGTATAAAAAAGTAAAAAAATGTATAAAAAAGTAAAAAAATGTACAATTCAATGTGATGTTTTCATCAAAAACGCCCACAAAATCCAACTTTTGTCAGATTTCTGTGGGCGTTGCTCGCTACTACGTTACATTGTGCGGCTATTTGCTCCTGCAATATCGTTGTTCTTGAAGATGAGTGTCGCCACTCGTTTGCATCGATCACACTTGATGCTGATGAATCCCTCGAGTCCTTGTTTTGTGTCGAACATCCGCTTACCACAGCAAGGGCACAGTATGCGGATGGAGTCTTCGTGTTGTTTCATTAAGTAGTCCTCCCAAAATATCAGTATATCCCGAGGATTATGGACTATTGAATTCCCGGTTTCATTGTCATCATAGGCAGAGGGAGACGGATAAAAGGAAAATGTCTCCTTCCGGGATGCACCCTTGCTATTGACCTGCTCTGATCAGTACCGCACTCCGATCGGCACCGCCTGCAATATCACCTCCCCAGACAGGTCTTATTCGAGAATCATTCGTCGCATAGCCCTCACCAATTGATTTGATGACCGACTGCCGAGGGAAAGTATGGCTGCCGGTCAAGCCTCCGAACAGAGGCCCTAAGGTTTGCGATCTGAAAAGAGTATAGCAAACATTTGTTCGATTGTCAATACCGGATTATTGGCGGTTTCTTAACATTAATATAATAAGAATACGGTCACCACCATATACAGATTTGGAAGTGACCGCATCGTTCAATATCAAGTGTTTGGATTTTTGAAAAAATATTTTCAGAAGCCGAGTGCCTTCATGCAGCCCGGATATCTCGTTTTGATATTCTTCAGGCTTTCTTCAGACAGCTTGTAGATCCAGTAAAGGCGAGGTTTCGGCTCATTGAAGCCTGTGACGGTCATGTAGACATCGTCGCCGACTCTCACGAGTGTTTCTCCGTGATCATCGAGATCGGTGCAGGGGAAACTCTTCACCCCGAGTTTGGTGCACAGGTAATATACCCCAAGCCTGCTGGCCATACAATCACCACCACCGGTGATAAGCATCTTGCGCCATTCCGGCTGATACAGTGTGTAGTCAAGTTCTTCCTCGATGTACTTGACGACTGTTTCCATCTTCTCATAGTCGCTCATGTCGTCTTTGATATGCGTTCTGATGAATTCGTTTACCAACTCGTCATACTTTACGCGGGTTTCGTTGATGACAGTGACTTTGCAGGTAAGGACATCGTTGAAATACCTAGCCGTAACTGTAGCTGTCGTATCCGAACATCCACCTGTCGGGATCGTGAGCAGACCGTCCTTGGATATATTCAGCCATCCGAGGACATCGGGATCATCCAGTGTGACATCCCATACCGGCCGTTTATCCGATCCTTCCAGTTTGAACTGAAACTCCGTAGGATGAGATTCATCGTGAGCATATGGAATCGCATATGGTTCGCAGTAATAGATGGTCACATGGGTCGCGTTCAGGTGTGCATCCTTGGGAAGAGATGGATCCGGTGGATCTTCGTCCTCATCATCGTCCTTGACCGGCTTGGATGTCG
>CAMVCQ010000128.1 GCA_947166015.1 uncultured Lachnospiraceae bacterium | reverse complement strand
TCTTTTTCTTTCACAACAAGATAAACCACATCAAGATCTTTGAATCTTTTTGGATCTGATGTGGTCGGATAGACTTTCACTTCACCTTTCAGCCCGTGCGGCTTTGTGACCACACCGACTCTAAGCATTTCGTCGATCATTTAATGTCTACCATTATTTTCTTGTCTGTTTTGGAACCGCCTGCCGCGCGTACGACCGTACGGATAGCTTTGGCGATCCTTCCCTGTTTTCCGATAACTTTACCCATATCGTCAGGTGCTACGGTGAGATTGATAAGTATCTGCTTATCATCCTCTTCCTCTGTCACAACAACCGCAGACGGGTCGTCAACAAGGGCACCTGCGATCACTTCTACCAAATCTTTCATCTGATCTCCTCCTCTGCGATAATTCAGATAATCGGCAAATCCGCCAGGATTTGTCTAAGTGAATAGGAATGCTATGCATTCTGTCTGAATTACGCATTTGGTCTTTTCAAATACGATAATTCAGGTAATCGGCAAATCCGTCAGGATTTGTCTAAGTGAATAGGAATGCTATGCATTCCGTCTGAATTACGCATTTGGTCTTTTCAAATGCGATAATTCAGATTCAGTTTATGCCAGCTTGTTTAAAAAGTCTTGCAACAACGTCCGTAGGACGAGCACCGTTAGCGAGCCATTTTTTTGCAGCTTCCTCGTCAACCTTTACGAGCGCAGGCTCCTGATTCGGATCATAAGTACCGATCTCATCGATATTTCTACCGTCGCGCGGTGAACGCTCATCAGCTACCACAATACGATAAATAGGTGTTCTTTTCTTTCCGAGTCTCTTCAAACGAATCTTAACCACTTTCCTTTACCTCCTGGTTTTAAAAAAATAATAATGTTTTTTTGAAATGCATTTTTGCATTTCATATATGGTTTACCTGAACGGAAATCTCATTCCGCCAGGGAATCCCCCTCTTTTTTTCTTTCCTTTTCCACCCATCATACCGGACATCTGCTTCATCATTTTTTTGCTTTGTTCAAACTGTTTCATCAGTCTGTTTACATCAGCGATGTCAACTCCGGCTCCGGCAGCAATCCTCTTTTTTCTCGAAGGATTGATGATGGAAGGATTTGTTCTTTCTTTTTTTGTCATCGAGTAGATGATCGCCTCGGTTGGTTTCAGGGCATCATCATCGATCTCCAGATCTTTTGGCAGGCCCATACCGGGCATCATACTAAGTATACTTGACAAGCCGCCCATTTTTTTCATCTGTTGCATCTGAAGCAAAAAGTCGTTGAAATCAAATTCGGCTTTTTTGAACTTCCTTGCCATTTCGGCTGCAGCCTGCTCATCTATCTCAGCCTC
Organism: uncultured Lachnospiraceae bacterium; assembly: GCA_947166015.1. GTDB lineage: Bacteria > Bacillota > Clostridia > Lachnospirales > Lachnospiraceae > Eubacterium_F. The sequence continues at coordinate 1,554 of CAMVCQ010000128.1, read as the reverse complement.
CGCTTTTTCTATGAGCGAGAGGACATCTCCCATTCCAAGGATCCTCGACGCCATACGGTCGGGATAAAACTGCTCGAGGTCGGACAATTTTTCTCCCATGCCGACATAGTAGATCGGCTTGCCTGTGACAGCCCTGATCGAAAGAGCCGCACCGCCTCGAGTATCGGAATCAAGCTTTGTCAGGATAACCCCGTCGATGTTTAGTTTTTCATCAAAGCTCGACGCCACATTCACAGCGTCCTGACCGGTCATCGCATCCACAGTGAGGATCGTTCTGTAGACCTCAACCTCTTCTTTTATCTTTTGAAGCTCTGCCATCATCTCTTCATCTATGTGAAGTCGTCCGGCAGTATCGAGGATGACCAGATTGTTGGAATTCTTTTTGGCATGCTCTATGGCAGCCTTTGCTATGTCAACAGGACTATGGTCCGTACCCATTGAAAATACGGGGACCTCCTGTTTTTCACCATTTCTTTTTAACTGATCTATCGCAGCCGGTCTGTAGATATCGCAGGCTACGAGAAGCGGTCTTTTGCCCTGGGCTTTGAACTTGCCGGCGAGCTTGGCCGTGGTCGTCGTTTTACCTGCACCCTGAAGGCCGCACATCATAAATACCGTGATCGCTGACCCCGGGATGGTATCGAGCTCAACAGTTTCCGAGCCCATCATCGAGACCATCTCTTCGTTTACATACTTTATGACAGTCTGTCCGGGAGTGAGCGAGTTCAATACATCCTCGCCTGTCGCCCTTGCGGTGACTGCTTTTGTAAAGTCTTTTACAACCTTGTAGTTGACATCAGCCTCGAGAAGCGCCATTTTGACTTCTTTTAACGCGGACTTCACATCGTCCTCAGTCAGCCTTCCCTTGCTTTTGAGATTTTTGAAGGCGTTTTGAAGCTTATCACTTAATGATTCAAATGCCATATCAATCCTCCCATTTCACATAACATCCCGGATACTTTTGACGTCTCTTTTTATCTCTGACAGAAGTTTCATTTGCTCGTCTGAGGCGTCATCATTATCCATCATCTCTATGAGCTTTTCAAGCTTTTCCCCGACGATCTCCGTTTCCGCCTCAAGCTTTTCGTATCTGCCGTGAAGTCCAAGCTTTTCTTCAAATTCCTCAAGCTTTTTCGCCGTGCGTACAACCGAGTCGTACACGCCCTGTCTGGATATCCCCCTGTCCTCTGCGATCTCGCTGAGCGACAGATTTTCGAGCACATAATCAGCAAAAATGTCCCGACTGTTTTCTTTGATCAGTTCACCGTATATATCATATAATCCCGCTAACTTGACAAGCGTCTGCGGGTCGGTGAGTGATTCGGGCGTTGATCTGTTTTTCATATCTTTCCTCATTTGCACAGCTTGGTGCGCCTGTAAAGTTTTTTTCTTTACAGTGGGTGATTATAACCGATATATATGCTCGTGTCAAGGATTTTTTGGTGGTTTGTTGATTTTTTTTGCTTGTCATCAGTTTTCACTTGATGTATAATTTACAGTGTTATTTCATTAAAAACTTCAAATTCCTTGCGTTGAGGAGTTTAATGATTGTTT
>CAMVCQ010000127.1 GCA_947166015.1 uncultured Lachnospiraceae bacterium | reverse complement strand
CGACAGGCGTCACCAAGGTTGAGAAGGGTGCCTTCAAGGCTATGGCGAAGAAAGGCACGATCTATGTCTCCGGAACGAAGAAGCAGTTCAAGAAGCTGAAGAAACTGATCGTGAAGTCCGGCTTGCCGAAAGGTGTGAAGGTTAAGCGAGCATAGATAATCCGATATCAAAAAATACGTGAAAAATCAGTGAAGGCAAGCTGTCCATTGTGGACAACTTGCCTTTATTTTTTATCGAAGCAAACGCATGTATCAACGGAATCCGAGATGTTGACACAGGTCTCAAAAAATGGTATTATATACGTTACATCGGTGATGATAGTTCACAACTTAGCACTCTGTGACATCCCGGTGCAACACTATCACATAGGAGGTAAAACAATGAGAAAGAATCAGATGAAAATTGTAGCTTCAGCTCTGGCGCTGTCTCTGGTTGTGGGGTCAGTAGCGGCACCCAAAGCAGCGGAGAAAGTAGCTGTAGCTGCACAGACAAATGAAGAGCCCTCTGTGATTGCAGAGCCCGCCGCAACAAATACTCTTGACGATCTGAGAGAAGTTATCGCCAAGGAGATTCTTACTAGCGATGCCAGCATAGGTACTCAGAAAAAAAGGTTTCAGAAGTCTGTTATTAGAGATGAAAAGGAACTGATGATGATGCACGCTGAGGTTGTAGGTCATGCCGACAAGAAGTTTAAGTACGCCATATATGATATCAACGGCGATGGATATCATGAAGCATTTGCTTTCTTCTCAAACGGTGTTCTTGGTATCCACAAATACGATGAGAAATCTCAGGATGGAGAATGGATCAAAAATATTAAAAACGTCAAGGAAGTTCGCAAGGTAAGCACCAAAAAAGGAACTTTCACGGTTAAGCAGGTAAGTGGCAAGAAGACAACTTATACCACATATACTTACAACGGCACCAAACTCAAGAAAGGTACTGTATACACCAAGAACAAAAAAACCTACAAGAAAGGGTCAAAAAAGATTAAAAAGACTGCTTTCAACAAGTATGTAAAGTCATACAAGAAGCTTAAGACACTTTCAAAAAAATCTAAAGGAAGTGCTCCAACCGAGCGTTATATAGAAACTGATTATGTATATATGTCAAAGGGCGAATATATACGCAAACTGGAAGGGGCTATAGAGGGCTCTACCGACACTCTTGTTATGAAGAATAACGATGATATAACCGGTGAGCCATTCAGAGCATTTTATCAGTATGAAAGTGCCGCAGGGAACACAAAAGAGCGTGTCATCTTCGGACAGAATGCCGAAAAAGACTGGAACAGAATGTTGGAAAATAAAATATCTATATTGGAGATATGCCCTGTGCTTAAAAGTATCGTCCAAAATTCGTCAAGTTATAAACTTATAGACTATAGTTGTGAGGATGAGGAAGGATTAAAGACTGAGACTTACACAGTTGGTTATGAGGATGACCTTGGGGAAGGAGATATGGTTTATCTTATATCAGTGTTAAATGGCTACCTTTACGAAGTTCAGGAGCAAACATCTGCCTACGGATACGGAGATATGTGGATGATGCTTGGTGATCCGTTTGAAACTGCTTCTGCCGATATAGAAGGCCAGCAATACGACCCGGGATCAGATGTAGAGTTATTCGATCCGGAAAAACTTGACGCCTCTGCTACTCGCAGTATCACAGTTGATTATGCAGGCACACCAAAGACCATCAAGACAAGCAAGAATGCGTTGCTTAGCCTCTATCCGCAGACTGAAGGCGGAAGCTTTGTGGTGACCGGAGAGGATGGCAGCGTCACGGTGAGTGATGTTATGGAGACTGCTGACGCAGACAAGCTTGAGAACTATCTCAATCCTGACTCGAGTGACATCACAGGTTATGGTGATGTGACAGCTTCTGTTAAGTGGATCAAAGCAGGTGCCTGACCATCACGAAGTGAGCGAAGGACTGAAACAATTGAACAATTTGGTACCTGCTGCCACCGGGTAGCGGGATTTACGCCATACCTTTCATCAGGAACACGTAGGTGTTCCTTGAGGTCATTAGAAGATGAAAGGTGTGGCGTTTTGTTGTGAGGAGGTGACTGTGGACAGGATTTGGCATCGTGGGACTGAAGATTCTTTCCTGATGTGCAGGCAGGCGCAAGTTTTCGTGTACAAGATGAATGCATTGTGTTATAATAAAAATACACGAAAGGAGAGCGCCCGATATGAAAAAGAATGTCGAGGATTTCTCGGTTATTTACAATATTATGTCAGCGCTTAGTGATGAAGCGCAGACGGACCAAGCTCTGGAAAAGGGATTAGAGGAATTATCAAAGCACCTTCACGCTGAGAATATCACGCTGTGGTTACTGAATAAAACTGAAAAGAGAGTATATGCTGTCGCGCACTATGGGGAAAACTCTGCGACGGGATACAGTATAAGCGCAGGTGATGGATTCGTCGGAAAAGCTATGAGTGAAGGAAGTCCGATATTTGTCGGAGATACAGCCAGTGAACCTGGCTTTCCAAACGGAAATGACGAGATCACAGGCATAAAGACAAAAAATGCGTATTATGTACCCATGAGGCTTTCCGCAGAAAATGTAGTGGGATGTATCCACGTCATAAACAAAGCGGAGTCTGCATATACGGAGTCTGAGCAGTATATATGCAAAGTGTTTGCCGGGCTGTCCGCGATGGTTATAGATGAGCGTGGGTTTTCATTTTCACAGAGCACGGATAAGGATGTCATTATGTCATTTAGAGATGTAAAAAAAGACTTTCCTTCGGGAGGGGATATCTTGCATGTTCTCAAAGGCGTAGATCTTGATATATATGAAAATGAATTTCTGGTCATCCTCGGTGAAAGCGGATGCGGCAAGTCGACGATGCTCAACATAATCGGCGGTATGGACACTATGACAAGCGGATCGATGAGCATAGAAGGTGAAGATTTTTCCAAGGCATCTGAAAAAAGGTTGACTGATTACAGACGTGATTATATAGGGTTTATCTT
>CAMVCQ010000126.1 GCA_947166015.1 uncultured Lachnospiraceae bacterium | reverse complement strand
CTCACGATGGTAAACCTGCGAACCGTACACACAAAGCAGATTATCAAAAAGGTCATGGAGTATTACGGTCCGTACCTGAACATTTTTGATACATACATACCGCATTCGATCCGCGCATCCGAGACGGCTGCGAACGGAACGAGCATTTTTCTGTATGATCCCAAAGGCAAGGTTGCAAAAGCCTACAGTGCTCTGACGGAGGAGGTGCTTAGCTATGCGTAAACCAAACACCGAATCCATCACTATGCCTTCACTGTCGTCACTGCAAGGCCTCGGATCCACAGTAAAAGGTGTTTCCGATGATAAAAATGTCGTGCAGATGGCACTCGACCGACTGATACCGTTCAAAGACCATCCGTACAAGGACGGCGGCGAGAAGCACATCATAAAACTTATGGACAGCATTCGTGAAAACGGAGTCAGCACTCCTGCCCTCGCCCGCCCAATTGAAAACGGCAACTTCGAACTCATCACCGGGCATTGCCGAAAAATAGCCTGCGAGCGACTTGGACTGACCACGATGCCTGTCATCGTGAAAAATATCACGCACGAGGAAGCGACTGTCCTTATGGTCGATGACAATCTCACGCAACGAAAAACCATCCTACCAAGCGAGATGGCCAGGGCTTACAAGATGCGTTTTGAAGCTATCAAAAGCCCCGGATACAAGAAAACCCCAAACGGAACAGCTCTTTCTCGCATGAGCAAAGAGCTAGACAAAAGCGAAAAAAGCATCCAGCGCCTTGTCAAGATTGCTGACCTCACGGACGGTCTTCTTGCTATGCTTGATAAAAATGTCTTCGGGCTGACTCAGGCGCACGACTTGTCATTTTTAAACTACGGAGAACAACACATCGTAGAGCTTCAGCTCGAGCAAAAGAAATCACTTGATATGTCCCAAAGTGCAAAAATAAAGGAACTCGCAAAGAAAGGACATATCAATCCGGACTCGGTATCAGAGATCCTTGACGAGCCGAAACTTCCGAGGCCAAGGGCAACCAGAGTCAATCAAAAGCACATCGGTGAAGGCCTAGATGCCAACCGTCTTGTTTTCGTACCTTCAGGTGTGATTGACAACTGTTTCCCGAAAAATACCTCACAGGACGATATCACCAGAACCATCGTAACGCTACTGACGGAATGGAAGGAAAGGGGTGAGCGAGATGGCATTGCAATTTGAATACTACTATGAGCAGGAAGCCGAGATGTACAATTTCTACCGCATCCCCAAGCTCCTTTTCACAAACGAAGCCTTTTCCTGGATATCATGCGAAGCAAAGATCCTATATGGTCTGATGCTCGATCGCATGGGTCTTTCGATCAAAAACAACTGGCGCGACAAAGCAGGCCGCGTTTACATACTGTACAAAATCGACAGTATCGCTGCCGACCTTGGCTGCAGCGTAAGCAAAGCAGTCAAAGTTCTTTCCGAGCTCGACTCTGTCAAAGGCATCGGTCTGATCAGAAAAGTCAAGAGAGGCCAGGGAAAAGCTGATCTGATATACGTTATGAACTATCTAAAAACGCAAGGCGAGGATTCCTCTCAATCCTCCACACTAGTAGAACCCGATAATCCAAAGAATTACAAATCTGAGAATGCTATAAATCAGAATTCTAAAAATGAGAACTCTGAAATCAAGAACTCTGGAAATCAGATTTCTGCGAATGAAAAAGGTTTTTATGTGAATTCTCACGATCAGAATTCTAAAAATGAGAACTCTGAAATTAGCACTTCCAAAGTTCCAATCGGGCGAACTCTAGTATTTTCAAATACAGTATCGAATAATACTGATAAGAATAACACTGACTATAACTCTTATCAAATCAATCAGAACTCTGATCCGACTCCCACAAAGAAGATGGATCAGATAGACAACCATGGTGACAAGTTATCATTGTCTTCTTCCTTTCTCAGGGAAAAGGGGCAGAGTCCACGTTGCTCTGTCCCAGAATTCCCTATCTACGAAGACGATGATATCTTTACACATACCCAGGAACGCATCCGCTCTCAGATTGACTACGACTACCTCATAGATGCACATCCCTGGAAAACAAAGCTCATCGACGAGCTGGTAAACCTTATGGCAGAGATCATCACCTACTATCAAGGCAACATAAAAATAAACTCACAGAGCATCCCGGTAGAAGCCGTCAAACAGCGTCTTCTCAAGCACAACATGCTCACGATGGAATACGTCCTAGAGACGTTATCCAAAACAACAACTGATGTAAAAAATGTCCGCTCGTACAATCTGACAGTGCTCTACAACGCTCCTGTCACGCAGGACAGCTACTATGATGCCAAGTATCGCCACAACCAGATGGAGTTCGCAGGCCAATCCCGCGAGCGTGCATAAAACCATGAAACTACCCTTGACGAGGGAGAAAGCGAGGTGCTACACTATGAACAAGATAATCATCAAAGGAAACCTGACTGCAGATCCGAAGTCATACACATCGAAAAATGAGCAGCAGACGCAACTTGCCAAGTTCGCAGTTGCCGTCAGGCGACCTTACCAGGACGGTGAATCAGACTACTTCCACTGCACTGCCTTCGGAAAACGAGCAGGATTCATCATCGAGAGATTTACCAAAGGCAAACCGATCCTCATCACCGGCCACATGGAAAACGACAACTTCCGGAATAAAAATGATGAGCAGGTCTACGGCTACAATCTAATCGTAGACGAGGTGGAGTTTGCCGGCGATAAACAGGAGAAAAATGATCCGACAGCTGATCTCGAATCAAACAACAGCTCATCAAAAAACTCCACAAATAACAAGAGCTTCAATTTTTTAGAAGACGTGATGCCGTTTGGAGTGACATATGGCGAGTAAACGCTATATCAAGTTCAGCCTGAACACAGATATACCACAAGAGCAACAGCTTTATGACTACATAAAACAAAAACAAAACATCAGCGGCTATCTGAAGGAGCTGATCACCGAAGATATAAACAAAAGTGAAACCTATGAAAATCATCTCTCAAAAATGAGAGATATGGT
>CAMVCQ010000125.1 GCA_947166015.1 uncultured Lachnospiraceae bacterium | reverse complement strand
GATTTAGATTGTATGGCGCTTTTAGTGATGCAAATCTAGCAGCTGTAGTCTGCGTGATGCTTGTAATTGGAAATTTGTTTTATTTAAAACACTATAAAACTGGTAAGATTAAAAAATCTTTGATCATCATAGCTATTGCGCTTTTTGTGATATATATCGATTTGGCGTTTTCGCGGACTGCTTATGTAACGATTGCGGCCGTAGGATTATTTGTTTGCATGTATACGGTTCTCAAACTTAGAGAGAAAAAACAATTATCTGTTGTTGGTGTAATATGGCGCACTTGTGTTAGATATTTGCTGTATCTGGTTGCTATGGTTGCGGCATATTTTGTCATAACTTTTGCCTGCCAGATGTGTGGAAAGATTTTTGTGCCGGATAGAGATAAAAACGAACTTGTGAGAGAAGAAGTTTTCCAAAATGCAGATATGTCAAATGGAAGATTTATCATATGGCGTGGCTATCTTGAATTGTTTAAGGATAGACCTGTTTTCGGCTTTTCAGCCGATGGCGCGATCTCGTATGCTCAAAACAATCATCCTGATTCGTATATTGCATTAAGTACATACAGTCCACATAATATGTATATAGATATTTTGATTGAATCAGGAATCGTAGGATTCATCTTGATGATATCATTTATTGTGATTCCATTGTTTAGGTTTCTATATTTGTTTTGTTCGAAACGCAAGAAATTTCCGGATTATATTTATTTATTCTTTCTCTGGACGGTGGTAGGACTATCTGAAGGTCTGTTTTATGAGGTTGGAGTCACCGGGATCAGGTTAGAGAGCATAGTTTTGTGGCTTTCTCTTGGCGGAATATATGTAGCTGTAAGAAAAGAAAATGATAAAACGGAATTGCATGAAGGCGTACAACCCGAATAAAGGATACTGAAAATGTACATACAAGGTAAGGATTCAAGGTTCAAAAACATAGACTTCCTGCTGGTGGATCTATTCGCCATGCTGGTATCCTTTGTTGTGGCATTTTTTATCAAGTTCGGGACTTTGGATTTTGCGTTTGGCACTGTTTGGCTCAAAATGCTTGTACTTGTGATCGGCTTTGATGTGATAGTTTCAGTGATGCTAAACCCTTACAATGAGATTTTCAAGCGACCATACTATATGGAAATAGTCCGCGCGCTGCAGCTGACATTTTTTAACATGATCGCGGTGACTCTGATCCTGTATGTTTTCAAGGTCGGAGCGACGTATTCCCGTGCGGTTTACATTATGACTTACGCGTTTTATTTCGTTGTTTCGGTGGTGTTCAAATACATATGGAAAAAGCTTCAGGTAAGCGGAATTATAAAGATACACAAGATCAAGTCAATCCCGCTTTTTGTCGTAACTGAATTAAAAAATGTTGAGAAGGTTTTGATAAATGTTTCTGCCGGCGACTTTGACATTTTTGATATAAAAGGTTTGCATTTCACGGATGATGATAAAAATGAAAAATATGATGGTATCCCGGTTGTTCGGGAAGGCTTTGCGAACTATGTTGTAAAGAATAATATAACGGATGTTTTGATCGCGATGAACCCGGCTGAGGTTTCTCAGGGAGACTATGATAAATTGATCCACAATGCTGTTAATATCCATGTCAGCATCGAGGATGTCATAGGGATGCAGACTGAGCACCAATATGTCGGCGAGCTGGGAGTCTATAGCACTTTGAATGTCGGGACGTTTTCATTTCGGCCGAGTCAGGTAGCTTATCTTGCCGTAAAAAGAGTTCTCGAAATAGTTTTCGGCGTTGTTGGCGTCGTGCTTTTGCTCCCGATATCCCTGGTAGTGAAGCTTTCGTATCTGATCTCAGGCGACAAGGCAGGGATACTGTTCAAGCAGGACAGGGTCGGAAAAAACGGAAAGCCGATAAGCATATATAAATTCAGAACAATGACGATAAATGCCGATGAGATGCTGGATGAAATGCTTAAGGATGATAAGCTCCGTGAAGAATGGGAGAGTAACCAAAAGTTTGAAAACGATCCGAGGATAACAAAAGTCGGGAGAGTGCTTCGCAAACTGTCAATAGATGAATTTCCGCAGGTTATAAATGTTCTTGCAGGCAGTATGAGCTTCGTCGGCCCGAGACCGCTTGTTGAAGGCGAACTTGAAGCACACGACGGTCTGAAGCTGTATCAGAGGGTTAAGCCGGGGATGACCGGTTGGTGGGGCTGCAACGGCAGGTCAAATATGGAATACCGTGAGCGACTTGAATTAGAGTATTATTATGTGAAACATTTTTCGATATATCTCGATATGCTGTGTGTTTTCAGAACAATCGTAGAGGTTATACGGGGAAATGGGGCTCGGTGAAATGGATATAAAAGTTGTGGTTGCTACACATAAAGAATACAGAATGCCGGAGGATGAGATGTATGTTCCGGTGCTTGTTGGGGCGGAGCGAAATGATTGCGCTTCACAAGACTATGTAAAAGATAACACAGGAGACAACATAAGCTCAAAGAATGCGAATTTTTGTGAGTTGACCGGGCTGTATTGGACGTGGAAAAACATGGAAGCCGACTATATCGGGATGGTTCATTATCGCAGGCATTTTTCAAATGGAAAAGTTGTCGGAGATAAGTGGTCACGAGTATTGACAAAAGATCAGATCAAAAAATATTTGGATATGGCACCTGTCCTGCTTCCTAAACCAAGGCATTATTATATAGATACAAACTACGGGCAATATGCGCATGCCCATCACGCGGAGGACTTGGATACAACGCGAGATATTATTTTGGAAAAATGCCCCGACTATATCCCGTTTTGGGACGTGTATATGAAAAAAACAACCGGTCACAGGTTCAATATGTTTGTTATGCGCCGGGACATTTTTGATAAATACTGCGAATGGCTTTTTGATATCCTTTTTGAGCTGGAAAATCGCCTTGATATCAGCAAATACAGTGAAAATGATGCCCGAGTATTTGGATTTGTAGGCGAAAGACTTCTTGATATCTGGCTTATGAAAAACAAGGTGAAGTGCCTTGAGCTGCCATATATGTTTATGGAAAAGCAGAACTGGCTTGTGAAGGGGACTAGGTTTGTGATGAGGAAGGT
>CAMVCQ010000124.1 GCA_947166015.1 uncultured Lachnospiraceae bacterium | reverse complement strand
AAAATTGTTTGAGTCGGACATCTGAAAGCCTCCTGAGTGTGATTTTGATTTTTGACAAAAAGTGAAGTTTTTCAAAGAGTTACTATAGCATAATATCACATTTTTGGTTGAAAGTCTACGGGTTTTTTGATATTATATAAACGTTACAGATGAGCAGAAAAAGCGGAAGAAATGCCCGTTTTATCAGTTGATGGTGCTGTAAAACAAGTTTTTTCTCTGCTGATGCGCAAGAAACACCTGATTTTGAATAAGAACTGAAGTGCATACGATTATATATTTTATCAGAGGAGAGAGTTAATGAGCAGAAAAAAGAAAAATCAAGTTCCGGAGGGGCCTGAAAAACCGTTTTGTGAGCATTTTCCGATGTGCGGCGGATGCTTGTATCAAAATTTTTCATACGAAGCACAAAAAAATGTCAAGCTCGAGCACGTAAAAGAGCTTATGAAAGAGGTGTGTCCTGATTTTCCTTTGGAGGAGTGTCTGGAGAGTCCGAGACATACCGAATATCGCAACAAAATGGAGTTTTCGTTTGGTGACTGTGAAAAAGACGGTCCGCTGACACTGGGCCTTCATCAGAGGGGGAGCTTTTATAATGTGCTTCCGATATACGATTGCAGGATAGTTGACAGTGATTATAGGGCTATCATATGGGCTACGCTTGATTTTTTCAGGAATGAAGGGATACCGTATGTGCACAAAAGAACCCACGAGGGTGTGCTGAGGCATTTGCTTGTGAGAAAAAGCGTATCTACAGGCGAGATCGTTGTGGCGCTGGTAACTTCGTCGCAGGGGATGGATATACCCGATGAGGTTGGAACGGAGCATTTTTCTGATGAAACAAACTACGAAGGAATAGTGCCGGAGTGGGAGCCTGAGTGGATAAAAGAATACGCAAAAAGGTTGATACTTCTTGATCTGGAGGGAAAAATCGGTGGTATTTTGCACATTATTAATGACAGCCTGGCTGATGTTGTAAAGGCTGATAAAACTGTTCTTTTATACGGGAAGGACAGCATACGTGAGAGTCTTTTGGGGCTTGATTTCAAGATCACGCCGTTTTCATTTTTTCAAACCAACTCAACCGGTGCGGAGACTTTGTACAGTGTAGTGCGTGATTTTGTGGGTGACACTACGGGCAAGGTCGTTTATGATCTGTACAGCGGTACGGGGACTATAGCGCAGATACTTGCGCCGGTCGCAAAGCGAGTTGTCGGTGTTGAAATAGTTGAGGAGGCCGTGCAGGCAGCCGGAGAAAATGCGAAGTTGAACGGCCTTGACAACTGTGAGTTTATCGCAGGTGATGTTCTTGAGGTGCTTGACAGTCTGACAGAGCCTCCTGATGTGATGGTTTTGGATCCGCCGAGAGAAGGAATCCATCCAAAGGCGCTGCCGAAGCTTTTGGCATATGGTGTGGAAAACTTTGTCTATGTTTCCTGCAAACCGGAATCTCTTGCAAGAGATATGGTAACGATACTTGAGGCGGGATATAAGCCCGTGAAAGCTGTTTGCGTAGATATGTTTCCATGGACGAAGCATGTGGAATGCGTTACGCTTTTACAGCGAATGAGCAACACCTGAGAAAGAACGATCACGCTTGATGTCGAGATGGAGGATTATTACAGGATAAAAGGGGACAGGAAGAATGATTGAAAGTAAAACTATAATCGATATGGAGAAGACCGGAAACAACCTCCGAAAATATGCATATGAGAATGGATATAGCGTAAAGGATATTCAACAGTATCTTGGATTGTCATGCCCGCAACCGGTATACAGATGGTTTAAGGGAATAATACTGCCTTCAGTTGATAATCTTCTTCGACTTAGTGAATTGTTCCATCTTCATATGGAGGATCTTTTAGTGAAACAATACACAAAGTATACGTATGATTGTTGTTTGGTTACAAAGGCTAATTCAAACCAATTTGTAAAACGAATGCAGGCTTATTATTCGCTACTTGTTGCATAGCCGGGATTTTGGACTATCCGTCCAATGACAAAAAATCACGCATATCATACGATAAAAGAAAAAAATCGGAGGTGCGTGATGACAGGAGGAAAGATTATTTACATTGACCGGGACGGAAAGATTTTCTCATCAGTTGAGTTTGACGGGGATATGTATCCTGATGGGAATGCAAACAGAATACTGGAGATGTTCGAAGCGGGATTTTTTTCGAACTACGGCAACTATGAAAGATTTGTAATCCGGTTTAACAAGTCTCATTATGGTTATGAGGAAGGTCTTATCCATCAGTTTTCTTGTAAAGAAGAGAGGGTAATTGATGTTACGGAGAACCGGACGGATTACCTGTATATTATCAATAATTCTGACTGTGAATGGGTAATAAAAGATAAAAACGGTGTTTCTTTTTTGGATAATAGAACACTGGGAATCATACGATTTCAGCAAGTTGAGAAGATGATCCACAGAGTGTTGAACGAAAATGCAAAAGAATTCTGCGCAAATATCAGTAAAGAAGAATTTGTGGATATTATGAGCCGGTTAAGAGAAGCATCGGATCTTGTTGATAAGGTTGATGAGCTTTTCAGGAAAAGCAGAGATAATGTTGAATGTGATTTCTGTAATGGCGCCGGACTTCAGATCTCGCATGAGAGTTTGGTTGTATTTTTGCTTCGAAAACTGTTAAAGGATGATGTTGAGGATATCGATTATTTCATCTATGAATTGGACTACGGTCGAAAGTATGAGCCGGGAATGATAACTGACGAAAATGGTAATGATATTGACTTTAGTTCAGCTGAAAAGCTATATGACTACATGACTGGGGAGGTGAAATAATATGCCCAAGGCGATAAAGAAAGAAACAATACATGCCAAAGGTGTTGATATTGGCATATATACAACAGATTTCGAAAATGAATTTATTTCTTTGACAGATATAGCAAAATATAGGAATGTGGATGATCCACGTTTTGTTATTCAAAACTGGATGCGCAACAGAAATACCATTGAATTTCTTGCTGTTTGGGAAACACTTCACAATCCAGATTTTAACCGTGTGCAATTCGAGGCGGTTAAAAATGAAGCCGGTCTGAATCGTTTTGTTATGACACCAACGAAATGGATTGAGCAGATGAATGCCAAAGGTATTGTATCTAAATCGGGAAGGTATG
>CAMVCQ010000123.1 GCA_947166015.1 uncultured Lachnospiraceae bacterium | reverse complement strand
TGAACTCAGCATAGTCCTTGATACTGTCAAATTCAGGTCTCTGCATTTTATTATTTCGTCCTACTTCTTTTCTTTTTTCATCTATACAATCATCACAGAATTATCTATCTATTATAAATTATCCTACGGAAAATCGCAACAAAAAAGATTCTTCCTGAGTTTCCGCACTTTTTTCAATATTTTGAAAAAAGATTTCCAAAAACCTCTCTCGTCCTGATCAGAAGTTCGTAGCTGATATGCTCTATGTCAAGCAGAACAGAGTTGACTTTTTTAAGATTATTCTCACGAAAAAAGCACCGCCGAAACGGTGCCATTTAATTACCAATCCTGTATTTGTTCCGTGATAGAAATAACCTTTTTATTCTTGTACTTAATGAGAGCCTTCATGTGCCATCCCTGTTTTCTGTACTTCTTTATCTCCTTCTTCATCCGACTTAATGATACCTTAACAGGTGTTCCTTCGTCAGCCGGAGAAGCATTAGGATCAGCCAGATAGAATTTTGTTTTACCTGTTATCTTCATTTTCTTGGCCTTTCCCTTTGGCGTAAAACCATCATTCCAATCCCAATTATAGTTATAATACTTGACGCAGCTTTTTGACAAGGACTTGATTAAATAATCCTTTGACTTCGCCTCTGATATTTTTTCTGGAAATACAGACATCACCATAGCAAGTATAAGCAATGTAGTTATTATCTTCTTTTTCATCTCAGGATCCTCCTCCAATAAGATACCACAATTCTACTCCCATTAGCCACATTTGTCAATTAGAAAACGATCATTTTTCACACTATTTTCACAGATATTCCATCGGCACTCAGGGAAAATCTTTCCATTTCAATGTAATATAAGTTTCTTCCGTGGCATATCCTTTCTTTTTGACGGTTATTCTTATTACTTCATCGTTTGGTAGCGAAGTGCAATAGAGTTTTACTTTGACTCTTCCGGAAGTAGCTTTATATGTTTTATGTACACCTCTATAAGAACCAGAATCTTTCTTTTTTATCAGATACTCTGATCCGTAAACGATGACCTTTGAACCTTTTTTTGTTTTAACTGTGAAGTAATTCTTTCCCTTTTTCACTGTGACATCCACAAAATTCTGTTTTTTGTAGTCGCCATAAACACTTATAGTAATTGTGCCATCACGTGATACGATAAAAGAATCACCTATTGTAAAATAATATACTCTGCCTTTTTCCCTCGGTCCAATCCCGAAGCCTGCACTACCTATACCGTTCGATAGCCAGTTACCATCAGAATCATAGAATACAATTGAAGTAGCGTTGTTTTCACCGAATAAACCCTTATAGTTGCTGTGCTCTATATCAAAATACACATCCTGATTATGAATATTCTCGGGTACAACTATTTTGAACCAGTGTTTTTCTCCAACTTTGTGTTTGATTTTGTAGGTTTTTCCAAGTTTTACTTCCGTTGCTTCTGCATCATTGATTTCATAAGTCGCTGCATTTGCTATGGGGGTCTTAGATATCGGGGTGATACCTACCAGTTGTGCTATGGCGAGTGACATACATAAAACGATTGCTGCGATTCCCTTTTTCATCATGATAATCCTCTCTTTCCGCCCATCAGGACTTCCTTTACGACTTTAGTATACACTATTATTCTGTATTTGTAAAGTCGGATTTTACGTTCCGACTCTTGAGTTTCCGCACTTTTTCAATCTCTTGCTTTTTCCTCATCCGGTCCACGGATGGGGTTTTCCTCACTCATTAAAACCACCGCCTTCCCGCATTTTTTTCTTTTTACACTCATATGACGCAGGATGTAGCTGTCAGGTTTTAAAATTTTTTTAAAAAATTTGTCAAGTTTTGTGTAAACTCAATTTTATGATGTAAGATATATGTTTATAGTTACAACAGGCGGAGGTCCGGTATCATGACCTCCGCCTGCTTTGTATTATATACACGAGCGGTATCTAAGTAGTCTATCCTTATTTTTTGATCTTAACTTTTTTCACCTTAGACCAGGAACTGTATGTCACTGCCTCTCCGGTAGTTGCTTTCAGCAAAGTGTTCGGTATCACATAGTAACTTCTGACCCTCACATAGTATGTTTTTCCTTTTTTAAGCTTCTTGAATGTATATGAGCTTTTTTTGGTCTTTTTGTATTTTGGATTTGTAAACTTAGTTGAAGTAGAATACTCTATTTCGCATCCGGTGATTTTCTTTGCTTTGGATAGCGTTACTTTCATTTTTTTCGATTTAATATTTTTTACACCTTTTACGCCTGATTTATCCGGGGCTTTTGTAACCTCAATAGTCTCAGCCGCTCCCAAAACAGGTCCGCATATCTCATTATACTCATCTGTCGCTTCCTGTGAGAAATTGTAAACCGGATCCTGCCCTTGGATATCAACCTGCATTTCAGTCGGCTCTACCAAAACATAAGTCTGTCCGCCTGATTTTTTCAAAACAGTGCACTGGGGATATTTATCCTCATATCGACCATATGAATCAACTGTCACTGAACAGATCCATCCTCCGTCGCCATTTCTTTCTTCGTAACATTTATTTGAATACACGGCAATCCCGTAATCCTCATCTATCGGTACTCCTATGAACTTCCCAACACAGGACTCAGGGAATTTGATCCTGAAAAGATCATTCATTATACCATCTACCGGAGTAAAGCTGAACCTTTTTTTGTCAGTACCTGCGAACACTTCAGCCGCTGAATCCATATATCCGATCACATTGACATTCCAGCTTTCCTCCATCATGTCACTGAATATGTCATCAGAGATTTCTGTTACGCTCTTTGGAATGCTTATCTCGTCAAGTGATCTGCACTGTGCGAATGTCAATGGCTCTAATGACGTAAACTCGGGGTTGTCCGGAAGCTTTACCTCCGCGAGAGATGTGCATCCCAAAAATGCCTGATATCCGATCTCTGTTACAGAATCCGGAATTTCTATTTTTTTCAGGCTTGGACAGTTGCTAAATGCACCTATTCCGATGATTTTAACAGAATTAGGTATGGTTACTTCTTTAAGCATTTCGCAGCCTGTAAATGCAGGATTAACCGCTGAAGAACCGATATCAACTACAGGATAGTCTTTTCCGTTATAGTTTACGAATTGTGGGATATCAACTTTGGTTCCGGTTTTTTTGAACTCATCCGTCGTATCATATACCACTGCGGTC
>CAMVCQ010000122.1 GCA_947166015.1 uncultured Lachnospiraceae bacterium | reverse complement strand
TTTTCAAAAGTGCGTTGAAGCCCTGAGGTGTGACCATGTGTACCTCGTCTATGATGTAGACCTTCCGGCCTCCGTCAGCAGGCGAGTACCTGATCTCGTCTATTATCTGCCTGATATCTTCTACTTTATTGTTGGAAGCTCCGTCAATCTCTACCACATTCATAGACGATCCGTCTTCTATGGACATACATCTGGAGCATTTACCACAAGGGCCGTTTTCTCCGGGGTTCTCACAGTTCAAAGCCTTGGCAAAGATCTTTGCTACCGTGGTCTTTCCCGTTCCCCTTGTGCCCGTGAACAGATATGCATGTCCGATATGGCCGGATTTCAGCTGATTTTTCAATGTTTTTACTATGACATCCTGTCCTTTTACATCAGAAAAATCCTTCGGTCGATATTTTCTGTATAATGCCTGATACGCCATTTTTTCTTACTCTTTCCACACCGCTTTCTAAACGGCATTGTTTGTCAGATTCCAAATGATATGCCGAGACTCTGAGTCTCTTTTATGATATCGCTCTCAGGATCAACATATTTAAGCTTTCCTGCGACCTCCTCAAGCGGAACAGGAATGATATCATCACCCTTGAATCCAACCATATATCCGTACTTGCCTTGTATGATAAGCTCTGCAGCAGCAGCTCCGAGTCTGCTCGAGATCACGCGATCATACGCACAGGGACTTCCGCCTCGCTGCGTATGTCCCGGAACGGTGATACGGATCTCCTGTCCAGTGCGCTCCTCGATCTCAGCTCCGATCTTGTACGCAACGCTTGGATATGGATTGTCCTTGAGCTTTGCTTTTCTCTCTTTTTTTGTAAGCTCTGCATCCTCTTTTGATATCGCACCCTCAGCAACTGCGAGGATAGAGAACCTTTTTCCGTCGTTTTCTCTTTTTTCGACCGCTGCGACAACCTTGTCGATATCATACGGTATCTCGGGAATAAGTATGACATCCGCACCTCCCGCTATTCCGGCGTACAGTGTCATCCATCCTACCTTGTGTCCCATAACCTCAACTATAAACACTCTTCCATGCGAAAACGCAGTGGTGTGGATACAGTCGATCGCATTTGTCGCAACCTCTATCGCAGAATGGAATCCAAATGTCAGATCCGTTCCCCAGATATCGTTATCTATAGTTTTTGGAAGCCCTACCACATTGAGTCCTTCTTCGCGTAGGAGGTTTGCGGTTTTTTGGGTTCCGTTTCCTCCGAGTATCACCAGACAGTCAAGCTTGAGCTTGTTGTAGGTATTGATCATGGCTTTTACCTTGTCCATACCGTTTTCATCGGGCTTGCGCATGTTTTTGAACGGCTGTCTCGATGATCCCAGGATCGTGCCTCCCTCAGTCAGGATTCCGGAAAAATCCGACGGGGTCATTTTTTTGTAATTTTCATACATAAGGCCTTTGTAGCCCTCGAGAATTCCTATTATCTCTGTATCTTCATCGTCATTGTACAATGCCTTTGCAACTCCTCGCGTGGTGGCATTGAGTGCCTGGCAGTCTCCGCTGCTGGTCAAAAATCCTACTCTTCGCATAATGCCTATACCTCCTAACTATCCATTTTTCAATCAAATCCGCTATCTTTTCGACTGCGTTTTTGCCCTCAGACCAAAGCAGCCCCAAATCAAAA
Organism: uncultured Lachnospiraceae bacterium; assembly: GCA_947166015.1. Taxonomy (GTDB): domain Bacteria; phylum Bacillota; class Clostridia; order Lachnospirales; family Lachnospiraceae; genus Eubacterium_F. Next base: position 1,540 of record CAMVCQ010000122.1, on the reverse strand, counting down.
CACATACATAGACATTATACTATAGAAAAGAGTTTATCGCAAGTAAAAAAAGTTCTTGACTTATATTTCGCTCATGTGCTACAATGGTGTTCCGTGATGTAATCAATATCCTTGTTCTCCCTGACATGGGGAGAGCCGGAGACCAAAAGGAGGTGCAAGCAACTATGAATAAGTATGAAATAGCTCTGGTTGTTAGTGCTAAAGTTGATGAAGAGGTACGCACTGCCACAGTTGAAAAGGCAAAAGAAGCTGTTACTTCTCTCGGCGGACAGATCACAAACGTCGATGATTGGGGTATCAAACAGCTTGCGTATGAAGTCCAGAAGATGAACGAGGGATTTTACTACTTCATTCAGTTCGACGCACAGCCCGAAATTCCGGGTCAGCTCGAACAAAAACTTCGCATTATGGACAACGTGCTTCGCTACTTAGTCGTAAGAGCAGAAGCTGAGGAATAATTAAGACACGCCGGTCCAAACCGGAGCCAACCATCATTTACAGAATGGAAGGAGAGTCTTACTATGAACAAAGTTATTTTACTCGGAAATCTTACTCGTGACCCTGAGGTTAGATATTCACAGGGTTCAAACATGGCCATTGCTCGTTTTTCATTGGCCGTTAATCGCAGATTCCCCCGTGAGGGCGAACCGGACAGCGACTTTTTTAACTGTACAGCTTTTGGCAAGACGGCAGAATTTGTGGAAAAATACTTCCACAAAGGTTCACGGATGTCACTTGTCGGAAGAGTACAAAATGACAACTATACCAACAAGAACGGTGAAAAGGTTTACAGCGTTCAGATAATCGCCGAAGAGGTTGAGTTTGCTGAGCGCAAGAGCACTGCAGATGCAAATGCTGCTGCAGGCTTCGGCGGTTCAGGCGCAGGTCCGGCACCTGCAAATGATTCCGATGCGGGAGACGACTTTATGCCTGTTCCCGAAGGCGTCGATGATGACATTCCGTTCTTCAACTCATAATCGATTGGAGGAAAGAAATGGCTTTTCAGAAAGACCATGGTGGTGACGCATCTAATCGTCGTCGCGCACCACGTAGAAGAAAAAAGGTTTGTGCATTTTGCGCAGAAAAAGATTTTAAGTATATCGACTACAAGGATACTGCTAAACTCAAGAGATTCCTCTCTGAGAGAGGCAAAATCCTTCCAAGACGAGTTACAGGCACTTGCGCTAAGCATCAGAGAGCGCTTACATCAGCCATCAAACGCGCTCGTCACGTGGCACTTATGCCGTATACGGTTGATTGATCAGTTTAAATTAAAGCCATGCAAACTTCGGTTTGCATGGCTTTTTTGTTTCTAAATATATTAATCAGATCAATCAAGCATAGGCGGCTTCGGCTCGTCGCTTCTGAGGATCTTATGAATCGGGAGATAATCAAGCAGCATCTGCTTTAGCTCCGCCTGGCGGATCGGCTTAGTGATATAGTCAGTAAAGCCCTCGCTCAAATAGTTTTCCCTTGCGCCCGCAACGACATTTGCGGTAAGCATGATAACAGGCGTCTCCTGATTGATATCATCAACCCT
>CAMVCQ010000121.1 GCA_947166015.1 uncultured Lachnospiraceae bacterium | reverse complement strand
TCTGGGCCGTAAGGCCTGTTGCACTGACGTCAAAAGCTCCAAATACAGACATATTATTCCTCCATTCCGGAGCGTAGCGACGGAGTGGCGACGAGAACATCCAGTTCTCGTCTGCCATCAGTGGCTATTTGTGACGCTCCGGCACAAATAGCCGTGTGAAAAATCAGCATATCAGTGTGATTTTTCACACTATACCTCCCTAACGAGCACTTGTGCGAGTTACCGCCTAATCATCAACGACTGCCACCCATAGCCGCCTTCAAATCCGAAAACTCGTGTGTGATAGACGTCATCAGGGTGTTGTATCTGATCTGATTTTTTGCCAGTTCCACATTTTCCGTTGCGATATCAACATTGTTGCCGTCATAACGGTAGCTTAAGTTTGCCTGCTCCGTGTATGTCGTGGCGTTGATATCATCGAGGTCCATATTCGCTATTGTCCTGTCAAGCGAATCAGTCCCTCCGATCGCACCTATGAGATAGGTCTCGAACTGCACATCCTTGCGCTTATAACCCGGCGTGTCCGCATTTGCGATATTGTTTGCGAGCACATCATTCCTTTTCCAGCTGGCATCAGCTGCCTTGTCAAGAACATTGACATAGTTGTAAGCTCCCGAAAGAATCATACCGTCCCTCCTTATCTCTTAATCTGACAAAAACGCAAAAGGCATCATGAAATCTCACAATTCCGTTTGCGTTTATGAAATCCATTTCTCTTCAAAAATACGCTCGAACTCGTCGTAGACGATGTCATTGAGGACTTCGATCTTGGTTCCTTTGACACCTGATGACTGAGTTCTGATCAGTCTTGCACTCTCAAGCTTTTTGAGAGCCCCGACAATCACGGATCTTGTTATACCGTACTGAGATGCAAGCTTTGATGTGACAACAAGCCCTTCAGACCCCGACAGGTTGTGGATCACAAGAGCGACAGCTTTTCTCTCAAGCTCAGTAAGAGCCCTGATGGCCGATGATATAGCCTCTTTTTTATCTTTTATCTCACCTGTCTCAACCATCAGAGAATTGGTGAGCAAAAGTCCTATAACAGCATTGCAGTACTCGCACAGGATAATGTCATCGATCCTGTAAGTCCTGTCTTTTCTGTACATGAAAAATGACCCGAGTCTCTCTCCTCTGATACACACCGGAGATATGAGTGCCGTGAGTCCGTCAACATCGTACTCCTCAAAACCAAGCGTTTCGAGGTTGACATTTTCCTTGGTGGAAAGAATGCTCAAAAATCTTTCATTGAGCCTCTCCTCTATGCACTCTCCGACACCGTCGGGAAATCCCGGAAGCGAACCCGATGCCTCATCTATACCGGATCCGAGTATTTTTCCTCTCTTGCTTATGATGTAAACATTTGACGAAAGGAATCCGCTGACCATACCGCACAGCTGTGAGAAACCTATACGATCTTTCCCGTCTTCGGTCAGAAGGCTCATAACCTTCCTCGTTCTGTCCAAAAGCTCTATGCTCATATATACCCCTTCTTATGTTTCACATGATTATATCATAATTCTCAGTCTTTCGCAAGCATTTTTACTCTTCCTCGGAAGCGTCTTCGATATGTCCGCAATTCTCGTCGGAACACATCAGCTTGTTTGCTTTGCTAAGCATCAGACTGCCACATTTGGGGCAAAGCTTTTTCACCGGTCGCTGCCATGTCATGACATCACACTCGGGATTGTTTTCACAACCGTAGTACGGTCTTCCTTTTCTCGTTCTTCTGATGACGATCTCGCCACCGCATTTCGGGCATGTGACTCCGATCTTCTCAAAATACGGCTTGGTGTTTCTGCACTCCGGAAATCCGGGGCATGCGAGGAATTTTCCATGAGGTCCGTATTTGATGACCATCATCCTTCCGCAGTTCTCACATGGTATATCGGTCACTTCGTCGTGAATCTCAACCTTTTCAAGCGCTTCTTCCGCTTTGTCAACCGACTCCTTCAGATCCGGATAAAAATTCCTGATAACAGTTTTCCACTCAACATTACCGTCGGCGATACCATCAAGAAGTGCCTCCATAGTCGCCGTAAAGTTGACATCCACGATGCTTGGGAACTCGTCAACCATTATTCTGTTTACCACTTCACCAAGCTCGGTCATAAACAGATTTTTCTTTTCTTTTGTGATATATCTTCTTGAAATAAGCGTCGTGATAGTCGGCGCATACGTACTCGGTCGACCTATCCCAAGCTCCTCAAGTGCTTTTACAAGCGATGCCTCGGTATAGTGAGCCGGTGGCTGAGTGAAATGCTGCTCCTCGCGAAGCTCTTTTAATTTCAGATCATCCTTTTCCTTGAGCTTATGAAGTGCCGGAGCGGCCTCCTCCTTGTCCTCCGGTGCTGTGTATACAGCAAGAAATCCCGGGAACACAAGCTTTGATCCCGCACTTGTAAAAATGTGCCCATTGCCCTCTATCTTTGCAGAGCCAGTCTCATACTTGGCCGGACTCATGCGGCTTGCAACAAATCTTTTCCATATAAGCTGATACAGTCTGAACTGATCTCTGGTAAGCGAATCCTTCACCTGTGCCGGCGAGAGATCAACATATGTCGGACGGATAGCCTCGTGAGCATCCTGAACATTTTTTCCGTTTTGTTTTTGTGCTGCTTCTCCGGTTGCTACATATGTATCACCATGGTTTTGCCTTATATAGTCTTTGACTGCGGCATCGGCTTCGTCGGATATCCTCACGGAATCGGTACGAAGATATGTGATAAGTCCAATAGTTCCATGACCTTTTACATTTACTCCTTCATAGAGCTGCTGCGCGATCTGCATGGTTTTTCTGGTCGCAAAATTAAGCGTTTTTGCGCTCTCCTGCTGAAGAGTTGATGTTGTAAACGGAAGCGGCTGTTTTTTGCTTCTTTCTCCTTTTTTGATCTCTGAAACCGTATAATCAGCGCCTTTTAGTTCTTTGATTATCTTGTCAACCTCAGCTTTTGAGCTGAGCTCTGTTCTTTCATTTTTCCCGAAATACTTGGCTACAAGAGGTTTTTTGACTCCGGGCACGGTAAAATCAGCCTCCAAACTCCAGAACTCCTTTGGAATGAAAGCTTCTATCTCTTTTTCTCTGTCCGCGATGATACGAAGTGCGACAGACTGTACTCTTCCGGCCGAGAGTCCCCTTTTCACCTTTGCCCATAGAAGCGGACTTATGGAATACCCCACCATACGGTCGAGCACGCGCCTTGCCTGCTGCGCATCAACCAGATCCATATCTATATCTCTTGAATTTTTC
>CAMVCQ010000120.1 GCA_947166015.1 uncultured Lachnospiraceae bacterium | reverse complement strand
TTTTGCTTAGCTTATTATCAATAGATAATCATAGGACGCTTATTAGCTGTTCTTTCAGTACATAGTATTTCTCAAGGAGCATACCGAGTTTGTCATTGTCGGTTTTGTAAACCTTATTATTTTTTTCTACTATTTTGTCTGCTGTTCTGCCCTTCTCGATGTTGCCCATATACTCATCTATAAACTCGTTCCAGAACACCTTGCACAGCTCAGGACTGAGTCCGAGATTGTTCTGACAATAATTCGGAGTATTTTTCTCGATAGCAACCAAAGTCGCATATAACGCCTGCAGATCAAATATAGGATGCCCGCAACCGCAGCTCGACATATCCATAAGCATCATCTCGCCGTCGACAAGGTAGACGCTGTTTAGGTTTATATCTCCATGTACAAAAGTGTTGCTGTCCTCGATCCTGTCTATCAGATCGTTTAGCGCGTTCCAGGTTGTCTGCAAAAGCTCACCTCTGGCGCTCTCAAGCCAGCTTTTGTACCTCGACTTCATGTTCGGGAGCATCCCCGGATCTATCTCTATCTGATGGAGTTCTTTCATAAATCTTCCAAATGATTTTGCGTATCTTTCGATCAGCTCCGGGTGCTCCGATATCTCAGTTCCCAGAGTCCTTGTATTTATATCCTCAAAAATGATCCCATAGTTTCCTGCACTGTTGTTTGCGCGAACTATGGCAAATGATATGGCCGTAGGCACTCCGCATATAAGGGCTTTTTTTGCTCTTTCCCTCTCGGTCTGCACTTCTTCAAGCGTTACACCGTCACGGAAGATTTTTACCATCGTGCCCTTGAGATAACGATAGATCGTTCCGTTTATACTCTCACTTATTTTGACACAATCATCAAGGTTTACGACTTTGACAGGCTCCTCAACATCAAAAATATCCGAAAAGCCGGTCACATCGAGTATTTCCCTGACCTGCTTAGACACTTTTTCAAGACGGATCTTTGATTTTCTCCTTTTTTGAGCGGTAAGCAGTGACCTGAGTCCCGCACTTGATATATACTTAAGCTCTGAGCAATTCAGCACTATATCCTTTTCTTTGTTTTCTTCAACCATCAAAACAAGCTCATCTTTGATCTGCTGAGCGTTTCCCTCACCTATCCTATCCGGAAGAAAAATGATCAACCTGTTTTCCAGTAATTTTTTTTCCATACGCTATCTCCTGTTCATATTTGTGACAAACAGCATCATCAACTCATTATTATACTGTATTCTTCTACAATCTGCAAGCAATTCTGTAAATTCGCTTACGCTATCTACCAATTCTTTCAGTCTTTACATTTTTCATTTTTTACTGTACAATGATGAATTGAAATATTACTGTTCACAGTAACCCAAATGCTTTTTCATCAAACGTTTTTGCAATATGAGGTTTATTTATGAAAAGAAAGCTGCTTATCCATAACTTAGGTGTACTTATCACGATCCTGCTGTCTGTGATAGCGATACTTGCAGAGGGCTCCACCTACAGTCTGCATACACGCTTCTTTACTCCCGAATCGCCTATTGAAGATATAGAAGTACACTACAGTAACCCCGGCATAGTTGAACAAACCGATCTCTACCAAGCCACAGATTCGGAAAATATCATAGGATTCAAAGCTATAAAAAGAGGAATAACTCATGTCGAGATCAAACTCAGGCATTATTACAAAAACGGCACGACAAATGTCACTCCGATAAGCCTGGACCTGGAGGTCGTGTGGCCTGACCTCATCCTCGACAAAACAAACGGAAGCTTCAGCGGATACGATATAGCCATATACGCGATCTTTTTTATAATGCTTTTCTCCGAGGTTATCATGCTTTGGATATTTATAGATTGCAGAAGACTTGCAGAATACTCGTATATGATGGTGACAGCCGGAAGCCTTGCGATATTTAACGCTATCCTGATGATGTTTGCATTGTACAAGCTTCTGAATAATGTCGTAAAAACATTTTTCAGCTTTGCCTCTATCATCTCTGATATAGGGTATCAGGCTCTGGTACTTTTGCTGCCTGTCATGCTGATCTCATCGGTATTTCTGATGATAAGCAATATCTGGTTGATGAGACATGAGGGCAGACGTCCCGTAAATGGTCTTGGAATAATGTTCGGACTGCTCTGGTTTGCCGGGACATTTTTCACATTGAGCTCAGCATTGATCGGTTTTGATTTCGGACTGCCGGAATACGTTTTCAGAAGCGGAGTTTATTTCCTGTGCTACTGCGAATGCCTGTTTATATCAACAGTTGTTTGTTCGTTTTTGTCAGTGCACCACCATATCAAGCCCGGCATCGACTACATCATCATCCTCGGCTGCGGTATACGCCGCGATGGCAGCCCCACTCCTCTTCTGAAAGGCAGGATCGACGCCGCTATCGAATTCGAAAAAATGCAATTCAAAAAGATAAAAAAGCATGCAATATTTGTCCCATCCGGCGGTCAGGGACCGGATGAGGTGATATCAGAGAGCGAATGCATGAAAAATTACCTGATGTCAAAAAATGTCCCCGAAGAGCAGATACTCCTCGAGGACAAAAGTACAAGCACTTATGAAAATATGAAGTTTTCAAAGGCTGTGATAGAAAAGCATTGCGGCAATATCAATGACAAAAAAATCGCTTTTTCCACTACCAACTATCACATATTTCGCGGATACATATTATCATCCAAATGCGGATTCAGCGCAAAAGGTTTATCCGCACCCACAAAAACGTATTTCTATCCAAATGCCTACCTTCGCGAATTCGCCGGACTTATCAGGGACAAATGGTATATCCACACAATAAATATAACCGGTGTTGTTGTATTTTTCCTATTATTAAACCGGCTTACTGACTGATCTTACATATATTCTGTTTTGTCAGCTTCGCACCGTTTTTTCCTTATTTTTTGATCTTTACAACCTTTGCTTCGCTCCACTCGGAGTAACTCTTTGTTCCGTTTTCGATCACATATGCACGGGCGCGTACATAGTAGGTACTACCCTTCTTCAGACCGGTAACAACCCATGTTCCGTTTGTTTTCTTTGATGAGATACTCTTTACTGGCTTACCCTCAAAGGAGTCGTTTTCATAAACCTTGATTTCCACACCTGTTGACGCGTCGCTCTTGATCTTCACGCTCATCTTTTTGCCCTTGAGAGCCTTTACCTTCTGCATCGGAACCACGATTCCTGATGCCTGTGAAGGAGTCTTATCTGTGTCGTCTGCTGTCTGATCTGATTTACCCGGATTCGGTGTAGGAGCCGGTGCAGGATTTGTCTGATTATCATC
>CAMVCQ010000119.1 GCA_947166015.1 uncultured Lachnospiraceae bacterium | reverse complement strand
GAAGCGTTTTCCCGAGCAGAGAGGTTGAAGCTGCAAAGTCAATAGCAGAGAGTTTTGGCATACGGCATATGCTCTTTCATTTTGATCCGCTTGAGATAGAGGGATTCAGTGAGAACACATCAGAGAGATGTTATCTGTGCAAAAAGCATTTATACAGATCGATGATAACAGCGGTCAGAGAAGAGGGGGACTTTGTTCTGTGCGAGGGAACAAATGTCGATGATGAAAAACTCGATCATCCGGGCATAAAAGCGCTTGATGAGCGTGGAGTTTTCAGCCCTTTTCGCGAGTATGGATTCACAAAGGCAGAGATCATCAAGCTTGCAAAGATACTTGACATTCCGGGAGCTGACAAGCCTTCCTGTGCTTGTTTGGCAACCAGGGTTCCATACGGTGAAAACCTGGGCGAGAAGTTGCTTGGCATCATAGACGAAGCAGAAAACTTCATTATTTCAAAAGGCTTTAAACAGGTTAGAGTTCGAGCTCATGGAACAATTTTTGCAAGGATTGAGCTTGGTTCATCTGAGATTTCCAGATTTGTTGCGGCAGATGTGAGATTTGATGTCTATGAGAAACTTAAAAGTCTGGGCTTTGCGTATGTGACGCTCGATGTTCTGGGCTACAGACAGGGAAGCTTTGATGAGTATATAAAAGCAAGGGGACTAAAAGGTTGAACAAAAGAAATTACCAAAAAGAGCTGGACAATCTTCTGGATTCAATGGATGGCAAAAAAAAGCTCCTGCTGCATTGCTGCTGCGGGCCTTGTTCGACATATGTCACTGAGTATTTGCACGATTTTTTTGATATCACACTCTTTTTTTATAATCCCAACATAACCGAAGAACAAGAGTATATAAAACGAAAAGAAGAGCTTTTGAGGTATTATGCAGAAGTCGGATACGGCAAGGAGATCAAGTTTATCGATGCCGACTACGAGCCTGAAAGGTTTTTGCAGGCTGCAAAAGGGCTTGAAAACGAACCGGAGCGCGGCAAAAGATGCTTGAAATGCTTTGAATTAAGGCTTGGTGTGACTGCAGCTGCCGCAAAAAAAGGTGGATTTGATTATTTTTGTACTACTTTATCCATAAGTCCGTACAAAAACGCCGATGACATAATGATGATAGGAGAAGCCGAAGGAAAAAAAGCAGGCGTTCCTTATCTCGTGTCGGATTTCAAAAAAAAAGGCGGCTACAAACGAAGTATAGAGCTTTCAAACGAATACGATATGTACAGGCAAAACTACTGTGGGTGCATTTTTTCAAAATAAAAAAAGGATATTCCTTTTTTGCGTTGTATCTATATAATGCGGACAGTTTTATGGTATGTGCTTAATCATCTTTGAAGCAATTATTCTCGGAGGAACTACATAAATATGACCATTAGAGAAGAACTGGAAAAAAGAGAACACGATATACTAAGTCCTTTTGCGGCATTTTCCGACATGTCGGAGGGCAGGGACTTTGATGAGGAGCAGTGTGATCTGCGACCTGTATATCAGCGAGACCGAGACAGGATACTTCACTCGAAAAGCTTTAGAAGGTTAAAAGGAAAAACACAGGTATTTTTGGCGCCTGAGGGAGACCACTACAGAAACAGACTGACTCATACTCTTGAGGTTGCCCAAAACGCCAGAACTGTTGCAAAGGCTTTGAGGTTAAACGAAGACCTCACTGAAGCGATAGCTCTGGGGCATGACTTAGGTCACACGCCGTTCGGTCACGCCGGAGAGAGGATCCTAAACAGCATTTTTCCGGGAGGCTTCAGGCACCAGGAGCAAAGCATAAGAGTTGTTGAGGTGATCGAAAAAGGCGGAGAAGGATTAAATCTCACAAAAGAAGTCAGGGACGGGATCCTGAATCATTCTACGGCAGGTCATCCGAAAACCATGGAAGGGAAAATAGTCAGGATCTGCGACAAGATCGCATATGTGAATTCAGATATAGATGATGCACTTCGCGGCGGTGTGATAAGTGAGGAGCAGATCCCAAATGAGTTTGAGGACATACTGGGTTACACACTGCGCGAGAGACTAAACACTCTCATTCACGATCTGATCACTAACAGCACCGGAAAGCCTGAGATCATTTTTTCACAGGAAAAAGAAGAAGCTCTTATGGGGCTCAGACAGTTTATGTTTGAAAACGTTTATGTCAAATCAGCTGCAAAGACAGAGGAGTCAAAAGCGCAGTCGCTTATAGAAGGACTGTATGAGTATTATATAAAAAAGCCCGAAAAGCTTCCGACAGAATACAAAAATATGATTGAGACCGGACGCGATTCCAAAGAAAGGATCGTTTGCGATTTCATAGCAGGAATGACTGATAACTACGCTGTTACCACATTTAAAAATCTATCAATTCCGAAAATGTGGTCAGTTTATTGATTTAAACAATATGTGTTTGGGGTACTTTCACTGAACCGGGAATGCATAATCTCAGGAACGGGGATGATTTATCATGTTCTATGGTGATGATATTATAGACGAAGTCAGATCGGCAAATGATATTGTTGATCTGATAGGATCATATGTGACGCTGAAAAAAGCCGGAAGTAATTATGTCGGATTGTGTCCGTTTCATAATGAAAAAACGCCTTCTTTTTCCGTGAGTGGAAGAAAGCAGATGTATTATTGCTTTGGTTGCGGCAAAGGCGGAAATATATATACGTTTTTACAGGAATACGAAAATATAACATTTGTCGAATCGGTACAAATGCTTGCAGACAGAGCGGGGATCACGCTTCCTGAGAGAACTGCCAGTCCAGCCGAGAACAAAAAAAGACAGCTCAAAGAGGTTATTTTTGAGATAAACGCCAAAGCGTGCGGTTTTTATCACAAGTATTTGCTTGATGAGAGAGGCAAACGAGGACTTGAGTATCTGAAGGGCAGAGGGTTGTCCGATGAGATCATACGAAAGTTCGGCCTTGGATATGCCGGTCAGTCAAGCGGTAATCTGTACAGATACCTAAAAAGTCTGAATTATAATGATGAGGTGCTGAAGCAGTCCGGACTTTTTGGCTACGATGATAAGGGAAACCCATACGATAAGTTTTGGAATCGTGTGATGTTTCCGATAGTGGACAAAAGAAACCATGTAATTGGATTTGGCGGACGAGTTTTGGGCGACGCCAAGCCGAAGTATCTGAACTCGCCTGAGACCGTTGTGTTTGACAAAAGCAGAAACCTGTATGGCATAAACTACATCCATGGAAAGATAGACGACGGTCTGATCCTATGTGAAGGATATATGGACGTCATATCATTTTTTCAAAATGGTGTCGATAACGCTGTGGCAGCACTTGGTACATCATTTACGGAAGGCCACGCTTCTCTGATAAAAAGAATGACCGACAAGGTCTATATATGTTTTGACAGCGATGAAGCGGGTCAAAAAGCCGCTATGAGAGCTATACCGATACTGAAAAATGCAGGCGTGTCACCCAAGGTTATATCGCTTTTGCAGGAAAAAGACC
>CAMVCQ010000118.1 GCA_947166015.1 uncultured Lachnospiraceae bacterium | reverse complement strand
TCAATTGCATTTACGATGATATACGGATCATCTCCCTCGTCAAATACAATAGTCCCTATTCTGAAATATTTTCCATTGTATTCATATATCGGTCTGAGTTCAAATTTTTCGCGATTGTCGGCATCAAAATCATCTCTCATTACTGCTCCGTATTCGATCATTTTTTTCTCAAATACTTCGATGTTATTTTGAAGCGTTTCCTTAACTCTGTTTTGTCTGTTTTCTCGTTTTGTTTTAGCTTGATTACTGGCAGTTTCATCCAGATCATCACGCTTTTTGTCAAGTGCTATCTTGAACTGGATCAGATCGATTATAAAGTATACTATTCCCGCTACAATTGCTGTGATACCAATTACTTTTAAAAACTTTTTCATGTTATCCCCCATTCTATCATATAATTATGATTTTGGATTTACTATGGACACTCTGACTGTTGGGACTTTTGCTTTTAATGCTGCGGCCCATCTGTGATGCCCGTTAAGGATTATGTATTCGTTATTTTCCATTTTTTGTATGAGGATAGGCTCCTCAAAAATCGGCATATGTCTTTCCTGACACATTCTGGCCTCTTTTGCGTATTGCTCGATGATCCTCTCGCTGGGGCCTATATTTACGTATGTGAATTCGTCATCAGGATTTGGATGCAGCTCATTGGGATCGATCTTTTTGACTGTAAATCTCTCGATAAAGCCCGCTCGGACTGCCGCCCGGTGATCCTTGTAGCGCTGTATATCCTCCTGCATTCGCTTCATAAATGCATTTGCCAGTGCCATATAAACACCCCCTATTTGTCCGTCTGACCCTCTTCGAGCTTTCTCACTCTGCGAGCCTCCGCCAACACCTTGTCCGCCCACTCATCATCCGGGTCGTACACCTGCATAGCGCGAAATCCGTACATCGGAGCATTTTTCACAACACCATCCTCATCGTCTATATGAAGTGATATTCTGTAAAAATTAGGGACTTTTTGCGGTACCGGCTGCTGACGCTTTCCCTGTACTTCCTCGCGATGTCTGTATCCATTTACTATATCATCGAATTTCACACCATAATGACGGAATAACGCCTTGATATAGACTGTCGTCCTAAATGATGAAGTGTATACCCATACCTCAACTCCATCCGCCTGAAGGTCGTGTATAAGCTTCACCGTTCCTTTTCGAAGACGTTCGGGATAAAGCCTGTTGTACGGAAAGCGAAGCGGCGGCTCCGTCTCGTATGTGTCGGGTTTGACAAAGAGTACTTCATCAAGATCAAATGATACTTTCATATTCCCTGCTACCTCCTAATTCGTTCGGGATACACAGATACGAAAAAATGCACCCCTATGCAAACACATATATGCGTTAATTCTATACTTTTTTTTGCATTTTGTCAATTATGATATAGCAAGCTTATGCAATCCGATTGCTTTAACATACAAGCATGCAGATTCAAAATAAGCAACCGCAAATCCGCTAATATACGGTTGACGAACTTATAATATAATGATATAATGATATACACGTTTAACATTTTGATCTATTTTATGTGAAAAAATCTAAGTGGGGGGTGTATTTTTTGAAAAATCTATCAGTTGGGGTCAAAATTCTGCTGATCGTAGTGCCATTGATCATAGCACTGTCAGTCAGCACCATTGTCGGTGTCTTTCAAATGCGAAGGATTGACAACGAAGATACGAATGTTTACTATGATACGCTTTTCAAGATTACAGATCTTGTGGTGAATGCAGACAGGGATTTTTATCAGGCGCTGTCTGCACATCAGGATTTCGCTTACAAAAAAGATATATCTGCGGATGACAAAAGTGCGTTATTGGCCGATGTCGATGAAAACATGCAACAGACCTATGACAGAGTTCACGAAGCTTCAGATATAGCAGCGACACAAAGCAGTCTGTACAGTGCGACTATCAGTGATGCTGTTTTTTCCGATCTGGTTTCAAAATTTGATGAATCATTCGAAAAAACAAAGGCCGAGATCTTGAAAAGTGATGGTTCAACCGATGAAACCGCTCTTTCGGAAAGCTTTGAGGCAGCAAGAGACAATCTCGACAAGATGGGCGAAGTTGTAGACGAGTGGGCAAAACAGGAAAATGAAAAGCTTTCAGGTTCAATGACTACTACGACCATTATACTGGTTTCTGTTTTCGGAGCACTGATTGTCCTTCTCATTGTTTTCTCAATATATGTGATCCGCGCGATATCAAAAGGTCTTGCCTCGGCAACAACCGGAATCAGAGCGCTATCCGCAGGAAACCTTAATGTCTACATAGACGCAAGCAAGGCCGGAAACGATGAAGTCGGAGAAATAACCAAAGCGACAAAAGGACTTGCAGATCATCTGAAGGACATTATTTCAAAAACAATGTCTGTTGTAAGCAATCTGGCTGATTCCGGTGTCAATCTGGCTGACTCATCATCGCAGGCTTCGCAGGCATCAGGTCAGGTTTCAGAAGCCGTAAACGATGTATCCGACGGTGCTGTTTCACAGTCTGAAAGTGTACAGGACGCATCAAACAGAACAAACACAATGAGCGAAGACATCCTAAACATAAATGAAACCATCCGTACACTTAACGAATACTCCAACTCCATGAAGGATTCCTGTGATACTACCATGAATACCTTGAATGGTCTTATCCGTTCAAATGAACAGGTTTCCAAGGCTGTAAAGGATGTCGGCGATACAATCAATGCAACCAACGAATCAGTTCAAAACATAGCTAAATTCTCAGATGCTATTATGGATATTGCCTCACAAACAAACCTTCTTTCCCTCAATGCCTCCATAGAGGCTGCAAGAGCAGGTGAGTCAGGAAAAGGATTTGCGGTTGTAGCTGACGAAATCAGGCAACTTGCAGACCAGTCCAGAGAGAGTGCTGACGAGATCAAGTTTATCATAGATAAGCTTTCAGCTGATACAGAAGCTTCACTGGCTGTCATGGAAGAATTAAACAAGAGCATAGAACTTCAGGGCGATCAGATAAGCACAACAAAGTCAGATATGTCCCATATGAACGAAGGTGTCGACCAAGTATTTAACAGCGCCGATGATATCAGTGCACGCGTAGACGCCCTAAACGATGCAAAACAGGCGCTCGAAGGAATTATTCACGAACTGTCGGCAATATCCGAAGAAAACGCTGCCTCCTCAGAAGAGACATCAGCTTCGATGGAGGAATTGAGCGCAACATTTGTCAATATCTCCTCTGCGGCAGAACAGCTCAAACAGCTTTCTACCGGACTCGAGGAAACCATCTCGTTTTTCAAGGTCTGAAAAGCATATAGTTAAAGCCCCGAAACAGAAATGTTTCGGGGCTTTTTTTTACTGGCCCAGCGGGATTCGAACCCACGAGTGCAGGAGTCAAAGTCCTGTGCCTTACCGCTTGGCGATGGGCCAAAATGAGCGATAAAGCGCGAGTATGGACGAAGTATGTGCACATTGGATGCTTGCATCCAAATGGGCATATACAAGTACATGTGAGCCTAACGTACAGCGAGAATCCGTAGGATTCGAGCCTGTATGTTAGGACTCGCGCTTCTCTCATCGCATTTGAAAGAACCAAATTCCTCTTTTCTATGTTCTAAAATAAGCGAGCGAATCATCGCTCGCTTATTCTAAGGGTGGGTAATGGGATTCGAACCCACGGCCTTCAGAGCCACAATCTGACGCGCT
>CAMVCQ010000117.1 GCA_947166015.1 uncultured Lachnospiraceae bacterium | reverse complement strand
TCGTTTGCAAATTACAACGCTCATGAGATGCTTGATACGATCAGATACGCGAAGTCGGTATACTATGATCACAAGCGTGAATGGAACAAGATCATAGACAGAGGAATGGCAATGGACTTCTCCTGGGCAAACTCGGCTAAAAAGTACGAACAGCTCTATGATAGTATGTGAGAGAAAAAAATGCTTGACCTTTTACACACAATAGGGTAGAATATCAAACAGACGATTTCGGACTCGAAAGAGTCTGACTTGATAATGTAACCAGAGCTTATGAGCTCCCCGATATGCGTCGGCGCCGCTTCCGCATATCCTGATAACTCAAGCGGTGTAGAAAAGAGGTTATGAATTATGGCAGTAAAAGTAGCAATTAATGGTTTTGGACGTATCGGTCGTCTGGCATTCCGTCAGATGTTTGGTGCAGAGGGATTTGAGATCGTAGCGATCAACGACCTTACTTCTCCTGAGATGCTTGCACATCTTCTTAAGTATGATTCAACACAGGGAAGATATGATCTTTGCGACAAAGTATCATTCGGAGAGAACTCTATCACAGTTGATGGCAAAGAGATCACTATCTACGCTGAGGCTGATGCAAAGAACCTTCCTTGGGGCAATCTTGGAGTAGATGTTGTTCTTGAGTGTACAGGTTTCTATACATCAAAAGACAAAGCTCAGGCTCATATCGATGCAGGTGCTAAGCACGTTATCATTTCAGCACCGGCAGGAAATGATCTTCCTACGATCGTTTACAACGTTAACCACCAGACATTGACAGCAGATGACAAGATCATTTCAGCTGCTTCTTGTACAACAAACTGCCTCGCTCCTATGGCAAAGGCACTTAATGATTGCGCAAGCATCAAAACAGGTATCATGTGCACAATCCACGCTTACACAGGTGATCAGATGACACTTGACGGACCTCAGAGAAAAGGTGACAAACGTCGTAGCCGTGCAGCAGCAGTTAATATCGTACCTAACTCAACAGGTGCAGCTAAGGCAATCGGACTTGTTATTCCGGAACTCAACGGCAAGCTTATCGGAGCTGCTCAGCGTGTTCCTACACCTACAGGTTCAACAACAATCCTTACAGCTGTTGTTGAGGGTAATGTTACAAAAGAGCAGATCAATTCAGCAATGAAGGCTGCTTCAAATGAGTCATTTGGATACAACGAGGATGAGATCGTATCATCGGATATCGTTGGAATGAGATATGGTTCACTCTTTGATGCAACTCAGACTATGGTTCTTCCGCTTGATAACGGAACTACACAGGTTCAGGTTGTTTCATGGTATGACAATGAGAACTCATACACATCTCAGATGGTTCGTACGATCAAGCACTTCGGATCACTCCTTAACGCATAATCATAAGCGTGAACAGTGCTTGTCAGCAATGACCTTGAAAGGTCCGGTCGCAAATGGGCCGGGCCTTTTTTTCAAAATATATTATTATGGAGGATTTAGAAAAAATGGGTCTTAACAAAAAATCAGTTGATGATATCAATGTAAAAGGACAGCGCGTGCTTGTGCGCTGCGATTTCAATGTTCCGCTTATCGACGGAAAGATCACAGACGAGAACCGTCTTGTAGCTGCACTGCCAACGATCAAAAAACTTATCTCTGACGGAGGAAAGGTTATCCTTTGCTCACATCTCGGAAAGCCGAAGGGAGAGCCGAAGCCTGAGATGAGCCTTGCTCCTGTTGCAAAAAGGCTTTCAGAGCTTCTCGGACAGGATGTGAAGTTCGCTGCAGATGATAATGTAGTCGGACCGAATGCAAAGGCTGCTGTAGAAGCTATGAACGATGGTGATGTTGTTCTTCTTGAGAACACTCGTTATCGTATCGAGGAGACAAAAAACGAGGATGCTTTTTCAAAGGATCTTGCTTCACTCGCAGATGTATTTGTAAATGATGCATTTGGTACAGCACACCGTGCACACTGCTCAAATGTCGGTGTTACAAAATATGTTGATACAGCGGTTGTCGGATATCTCATGCAAAAAGAGATCGATTTCCTCGGAAATGCAGTAAACAATCCTGAGCGTCCGTTTGTAGCTATCCTCGGCGGCGCAAAGGTTTCATCAAAGATTCCTGTAATTGAAAATCTGTTGAACAAAGTAGATACTCTCATCATCGGTGGAGGTATGGCATATACATTTATGGCTGCTCACGGTGAAGAGGTTGGAAAATCACTTCTTGAGGAGGATTACAAAGATTATGCTCTCAAGATGGAAGAAAAAGCAAAGGAGAAAGGCGTTAAGCTTTTGATTCCTATCGATACAGTAGCAGCGGATGATTTTTCAAACGATGCAAACACCAAGGTTGTTGAGCGTGGACAGATCCCTGCTGATATGGAAGGTCTTGATATCGGACCTAAAACAGTTGAGCTTTTCTGCGACGCTATCAAGGATGCAAAAACAATCGTTTGGAACGGACCTATGGGTGCTTTTGAGATGCCGAATTTTGCAAAAGGTACAGAGGCTGTTGCAAAAGCTATGGCGGGTCTTTCAGGAGCAACAACTATCATCGGAGGCGGAGACTCAGCCGCAGCCGTAAACCAGATGGGCTTTGGTGACAAGATGACTCATATCTCAACCGGCGGTGGAGCATCACTTGAGTTCCTTGAGGGTAAGGATTTGCCGGGAGTTGTAGCCGCAAACGATAAGTAATTGCATATGCTTGTCTATATTCCGGTGTCGCACAGTCAAAAATCCTCAGCGTAGTACCACTACGCCTGCGTTTTTTGGCTGCACGTTCCGAAATATATACTTCGCATCTGCTAATTACTTGGCCTGGATGCACCAACATCGCCGCGTTCATACGCCTTGCAGAACGAAAAAATATACCTTGTTATCGAATTTGCGTTCGCACGAAAGCAATAATTAATCAATAGAATGGAGAATTAAAAATGGCAAGAAGAAGAATCATAGCTGGTAACTGGAAGATGAACAAGACACCGTCACAGGCGGTTGAGCTTGCAAACACACTTATACCGATTGTAAAAAATGATGATGTAGATGTTGTATTTTGTGTACCTGCGATCGACATTATCCCGGTAGCTGAGGCTGTTAAGGATACTAATGTTGAAGTCGGAGCTGAGAACCTTTACTTCGAGGACAGCGGAGCCTATACAGGTGAGATTTCAGCAGAAATGCTTGTTGATGCAGGAGTAAAATACGTTATCATCGGTCACTCAGAGAGACGTGAGTATTTTGCTGAGACTGATGAGACAGTAAACAAAAAGATCAAGCAGGCTTTCAAAAACAATATCACACCGATCATCTGTTGCGGAGAGTCGCTCACGCAGCGTGAGCAGGGAATCACGATTGACTGGATCCGTCAGCAGATCAAGATCGCATTCCTTGATGTCACTGCAGATCAGGCAAAGACAGCTGTCATCGCTTATGAGCCGATTTGGGCTATAGGTACAGGAAAAACAGCTACAGCAGATCAGGCAGAAGAGGTTTGCGCTGCTATTCGTGAGTGCATCGGAGAGATTTATGATGCAGCTACAGCTGAAGCCATCCGTATCCAGTACGGCGGTTCGATGAATGCAGAGAACGCAGCTGAGCTTCTCGCTAAACCAAATATTGATGGTGGACTTATCGGTGGAGCATCTCTTAAACCGGATTTCAGCAAGATTGTTAATGCCTGACACAGGCAAGCAGAAATAAAGAATAAATCTGACCTGAT
>CAMVCQ010000116.1 GCA_947166015.1 uncultured Lachnospiraceae bacterium | reverse complement strand
CTCGTCGGTTGCTATGATCAAGCTCAAGTATGACCATACCGAAACAACGGCTGCGAGCAGGAACAGAAGTCCGAAAATAAGTATCGGTCCGACCATTGAGCCTTTGTTCTGGCTCTTCTCTGATTCAATTTTTGAAACAAAGTTAACCGGTCTGAACACACCACCGAAACAGTTGATGTACTGAAGCATCGAAGCACTCATCTCGACCTTGCGGTTGAAACGGATGCCCAAAATTTCTTTCGGTGTGCTTGTCTCGATACCAAGCTCGTTGCTCATCAACTCGTGGATACCTACGATACTACATCCCCAACCTGTCAGAGATATAGACTGGATCGGCTCATCCCTGTGCTGTGAGTTATAGAACTCAACTACTCGGGAAATATTACCGATCAAGTGCTCACCTGCGTCGGTAACGTTTATTCTTTTTTCCATTGAATAATCTTCAGATGGATTCTCAACACCGATTCTCGGAAGAAGCACTCTCTGTGAAGAAATAAGCTTAAATGCTTTGTCGAAATCCTCACATTTGAAAGCTCTCTCTCCCTGGATCATGTCTGTGAAAACATTGATTCCATAAGGAACAACCCTCTGAAGAAGAAGCTTATCCTGATTGACCACATTTACAAGGGTTGAGTCTCGGTTCATCTGTACCGAAAGCATCGTGCCCCTGCCAACCTGGCGTTTCATGATCTGGAACACTGAGTTACCGTCTGCCTCAAGTGCTGCAACACGAAGTCCCATAGCGTCAGCCAATGTATAATATGACTGGATCAGCTCCTGAGGTGCTGCAAAAATGAGGGCATCCTGTACGAGTTCCTGACCGCCAAGGCCATATGATACCTCATCTTTTTTCTTGCCAAGTTTGAACTTACCTTTTTTGCCGTCACCCTCTGCGGCTTCAAGATCAGTAGAACTATCCTCCTGAATAGTAGCCTGTCCACCGGAATACGGCTCACCCTGAATAATGTGGGAGAACACATACTGGCTTGTGTCTACCGGGAAAAGGTCGTTGATCTTTGCCTCGATAAGTCCATCAATACGCTGCTTTCCAACCGCCGGCACTGTAGCCTCACGGCTGGCGATCTTTGAAGACGGAATAACGAAAATCGCATCTTTACAATTGATACGCTTGTCTTTCATCGTCTTCGTGATCATACGAGCCAAGTTTGTGACGTCCAAAATCTGTCCGTCAGACACACACCCCTCAGGCGTGGTCACACGCATACATCCGTATATCGCCGGCTCGTCGTCGATATTGTCCATGTGGACGATATGCGTGGTTTTTGATCCTACTCGGATCACTAACACTTTTTTAGCCATACTCGCCTCCAGAAAGTTTTTTATAAAACTCCATTTGTCCCAAAGTTTTATTATGGCGCCGGCGTGTTTGCCGACTTTTATCGTAAAAGCTCTTTGGGGGTTGAGCTTTTAGTTCATTTTCAAACCGCCATCAGACTCCAATACCAGTCAAACATATTTTGTCCGAAAAGCAAACATACATAAGTTGCAAACGCCAGATACGGCCCAAATGCAAACTTTCCTTTTTTCTTGGTTACCGCCATCCTTATGCCTTCAATGATAGCGCCTAGGACACACCCTATAATGATTGCAAAAAACACTTGCTTGATGCCGAGGCAAAGCCCCACACATGCCATAAGCTCGATGTCTCCGAGTCCGAGACCGCCTTTTCCGGTTACTGCTCTGAAAATCAAAGCACATAACAGCAGAAAAAGACCTGCCCCCACCAAGCCTACTGTATAATCAATCCAATTGTCTAAATCCAAGATAAGGTGCACGATACCCACCACAAGTATGATCAGGTATGTGCCAACAGGGATCATCATCGTTCGGAAATCAATCACGCTCAGCACCAAGAGACACGATGTAACTATACACCACAGCACACTCTCGATGTTCCATCCGTTCACAACGAAGATGATCACATACAATATACCATTTAATGCTTCTACGATCGGATACTGCGCTGATATCTTCTCTCCGCAGTATCTGCACTTTCCCCTCAAAAACAACCAGCTAAACAGCGGAAACAGATCATACCACTTCAATCTGTGTCCGCAGCTCATGCAATGCGAGCCGGTCGTGACAATGTTCTCTTTTTTCGGAAGCCTGTAGATGCACACATTCAAAAAGCTGCCGAAGATGATCCCGTACAAAAAGACCATCGGATAAAGTACGTAAATCAGCCTTTCCATACGAATATATCCCTTTTGATTTCATATTTAGACGCATGAGAAAACGCTCTAAAAATGAACATACGTCTCCTCTAATCCGTTTCATTATACTACTTAAATCGAATAAATGCAAGGATTTTCGTAAAGTTTCGCTATTTTTTTGTGAAAAGTTTACAAAATTTAAAGCTCTCACTTGCCAGGATTCCTTCTTTTCTCATGTATCCGATTTTCGCTCGCTGCGAAAAGGGTTCGATGATGCACTGCATTTCTATGATCAGGCCAAGATCAAGCCATAATAATTGCTTTTTTAGCTAAATGACGTCGTTGGGATTTAGATAAAAGAACTGTCTTCTCGCTTCCATGTATCTCTGAATGATATGGGTTATTCTTTGAGGGAACATATTTTACTTTGGCACCAATCTCAACACAGTTTTTCACATACAAACGAACAATACTGCCAACAAATCTCTTCTTCATATCTTTTACAACTGTCACATCATCGCGCCCATCTCCTCTATCCACAGATACTCCTTTTGGATCAGCAAAAGCAGCGGACGAAACAGTTCCATCTTTTCTCCAGTACATATCGGAAATCCCCGGTGGATATACTGCTCTATAGAGCTTTTCGTTTTCCGCGAAATCATCAGCCATAAAACACACCCACTTTCATTTTTATGCTTTCGGCATCATCCGGGATTTCTGTCATTTCTTCTCTTCCATTGTAATACACGACAAAAACCTCAGCAATGCCGGTTTCACCAATCTCTATTTCCATGTGGTCTTTCCTTGAATTATCAAACTCCATCTGTATCGTTTGTAATGCGGTTGGAAAAATCTCCGGCTGAACATCTAATTTATCAAGCAGTTCTCCGACTTTTGTAATAACTGCCTTTGGAAAAGCAGGAGCTCCGTTTCCATTCCAACCGTCCTTGAGCGATGCAATAACATCAAGTTTTTCGAGATTATCCTCAAGAACACTTTTTATTGCACTTTCTTTTGCCCCTTCCTCCGTTGTTTTGTACATATTTTCATCATTCGAAAGAGATTTCAACGCTTCCGAATAAACCTCCATACGAGAATTCTGTTTTAGGCGATTGAACATCTCTTCAGAAATAATGACAACATTTTTGTTCTGTTTTCGCGGAACAATCACTGTTTCCCCATCATAAGCCATATCAAAAAACGCCTTGATATTCGCCCGAACATCCATCTGTTTTGCAATGATCATAACACTACCTCATAGTTTTGTACTCAATCCCGCACTTAATTGCGTACTTATTTTAACACAGTTCGGAGTAGTTGTCAATTATACATCTTCAAAGAAGGCCAGAAACTCGCTAAGGAATCAATAAATATAGAAATAATACAGAAACACATCTTACTATCGCGCTTTTGTCTATGCCAACCCGTGAGATTTTAAGATTCCAACCCGTGAGATTTCAGAGATTCAACCCGTGAGATTATAAAAAGCCATCAAAATGCTATGAAAATCCGAAACCCGGTTTTATGAAAATCATAAAATGCGGTTTCTGTTTTTCATATGATCCATCAATAACCTTTCAACCATTTTATCATCCTCGTATTATATAGTAGTAGTGTTTAGAGACCCTCTCCAAGGTCTTTATCACT
>CAMVCQ010000115.1 GCA_947166015.1 uncultured Lachnospiraceae bacterium | reverse complement strand
GACATTTTTGATGTATATCCGTTTGATATGTCCAAGGTCGGAGGCAAAAAGCTCATCACCAGGATAAACGGCAAAGACAAAAACTTCACCGATCCGCTTCGCGACGGTGATGAAGTAGAGATTTTTTGGCAGAAATAATTACAACCCTTTTGTACGATCTATAAACAGAAATTATACTGAAAGGTGGTTAAAAAATGCTTGATATCATGACCAATGTTTTCAAGGAGAGGTTCATCTACAAGATCCACATTATACTGTACAGTGTAATGGTGGTATACGTTATTTCCTGTATGTCGATTTTTATCGACTCCGGTGAAAATAAGGTTGCCATCTGGGATTTCTTTGCTGCCATTTTTCTGTTTATAATCTTGTTATTGATCGAAAGAAGTGCTTACAAGGCTGACATTGACAAGATCAAAAGAAGGTACAAGACCGGATTTGTTTATCACATTATCCGCATAATAATAGCCACTGTTTGTTATTATTTTTGGAGTGGAAAAAACCTCGCTTCGGCGTTCTTTGTTTTGATCATTTTGTTCTCAATCGAAACGTTTGTATTTGTCAAGTGCGATGACAGCTCAAAAAGGATCATGTATTATCTGACATTTGTTCTTTCTTACCTGATCCCTTCGTTTGTTGTCAGGATACTGATGCATACACTTCCGACAGGGCTTGCCAGTCTGCTGAGAGAAATAGCGCTTACGCTTGTTTTGGTTATGGTTCCGATCATCATCGGCGAAGCATTTGCCAGGATTTACGAGAGCTTTTTCAAGCAGGTGATGGCGCAGGAGAGACAGCTGAAAGAACTCAATTCCGTAAACGAAGAATTAAAAGATCATCAGCTTAGATTAAAAAGAGTAAACGATGTTTTGGGATTGCAGAAGATCGAGCTCCAGACAGCAAACAAAAAAATAAACCGCTCGCACGATGAGATGTCCGTACAAAATGAGATTTCATCGGCTATAGCTTCATCGAATGACAAAGAGCCGCTTATGAGGAAAATTGTTGATATCCTTCAGATAAGGCTTGATATGGACGCGGTTATGATCATTCTCGAACCGGACAATACTATCGAGATCCCGGGTGAGGAGCCAAAAGGTAGATTTTTGGCTATCGCTACGAACCAGGGTGATGAATTTACTGATCAGATCAAGCGCTCCGTAGAGGATACGGACCTCAAAGAAATGATGGTTATGTCGAAGCTGTATATGCAAAACACTTCGACAGAGAGTGTGAGATTTTTCCAGTATTTGGATGAAAAATACGATATGCCTTCGGTTATATGTCTGCCGATCATCGGTACTGCCGAGGCGAGGTACGGAACGCTTATCGTTATGAAAAACAAGATCAATGTATTTATGGACGGTGCGGCGTTCTATACAAATATCGCTGGTCAGATAGGACTTGGTGTTGCCAATGCGATGCTCTACGAGCAGATGAGTGATATGGCTATCCGCGATGGTTTGACAAAGATATACAACAGGCGTCATTTGAATGATCTTCTCAATGATTGTCTTGCGGACGCTATGAAGACAAAGAGAAGCGTAACGCTTGCGCTGTTTGACATTGATAAATTCAAAATGGTCAATGATACATACGGACATCAATGCGGTGACGAAGCCATCAGGCACGTTGCGAGACTGCTGAACATTGCAGCCATCCGAAATGATGGTTTCGCCGGAAGATACGGTGGTGAAGAGTTCGTTATCGCATTTATGGGTAAAAGTGTTGAAGAAGTATACGAGATCACCAAAAAGGTTCATACGGAGATCAGAGAAACTCCTGTCGAGTTTGCAGGAAAGGTTCTCCAGATCAAGGCGTCTGCCGGTGTGGCAAGCTATCCCGAGACTTGTGAGAATCCTATGGATCTGCTTACGAGAGCCGATTGGGCGATGTATACTTCCAAGAAAAACGGACGCGACAGGATCACTATTGACAGTGATGAAGTACGCGCCGAAATGTAATGGAGTCTGAGAGTATGCAACTGTATTCGATAGCAAGCGGTAGCAGTGGAAATTGTATTTATGTCGGTGACGAAAACAAAGGTTTTCTTGAGGACGTCGGAATAAGCGTAAAGCGCGTAAGGGAGGGGCTCTGTGAACAGGGTCTCTCTCTCGACCGTTTAGAGGGGATATTCATCACACACGAGCATAGTGACCATATTGCGGGACTTGCGGCACTTCTTCGCAAAAACCCCGTGCCTGTTTACTCCACTGCAGATACGATTGAAAAGATATGGGAAAAGTGCAATATGAACAATATCTCACCGGACATTTTTCACAGTATAAAGTCTGTTGATGAGATAGAAATTGATAAGTATGTGATCAAGTCATTTCCGATATCTCACGATGCTGTTGATCCGGTTTGCTACACTATAGAAAACGGTCCGGGAAAGGTCGGAATAGCGACTGATATGGGGACCTACAGCGACCTTGTGATCGAGCATTTATGCGATTGTGATGCTATACTTCTTGAGGCTAATCACGACATAAATCTGCTTCAGGTAGGGCCGTATCCGTATCAGTTAAAAATGAGGATATTGTCTGATAAAGGTCATCTGTCAAATGATGCGTCCGCACGACTTTTGAAGGAGGTCGTAAACAGAAGATTGAAAAAAGTTGTCCTCGGGCACCTGAGTGAGCACAACAACTTCCCTGAGCTTGCATACAATACCGTAGCCTACGAAATGCAGTCGAGCAGCTCATGGAAAGAGTACGGTACGGAGCTTGTGGTTGCAGACAGGAGAGTGCCTACGATGCCTGTAGCTGTGTAACATTTATAATTGTAATTAAAAATAATAAAAGAATAAGAAAGGCTAAAAAAATGAAAAGAGCAGTAATAACAGTTGTAGGAAAAGACAGTGTGGGAATCATAGCAAAGGTGTGTACATATCTGTCAGATAAAAATGTCAATATCCTTGATATATCTCAGACTATTGTTGATGATTTTTTCAACATGATGATGGTTGTTGATATCACGTCAGTTGATGCAGGATTTCAGGAGATTTCAGATCAGCTTTCGGGCATCGGTGAGGAGATTGGCTGCAGGGTTCAGATCCAGCGCGAGGAGATTTTTGACAATATGCACCGCCTGTGATCATTGATCATATGGGGGCTGATCAGAAAATAATACAGAACAGGAAGTTACAAAAAATGATAAACATAAACGAAGTAATTGAAACAAACAGAATGATCGAGAGCGAAAACCTGGATGTGCGTACGATCACACTTGGGATTTCGCTGCTTGATTGTATAAGTGATGATATAAACAAAACCTGTGACAAGGTATATGACAAGATAACCACGCTTGCAAAAGACCTTGTAAAAACAGGCGACGACATCGGGAATGAATTTGGAATTCCGATAGTAAACAAAAGGTTATCAGTTACTCCGATAGCGCTTGTCGGTGGATCGTCAGCAAAGTCAAGTGATGATTTTGTAAAGCTTGCAAAAACTCTTGATAAGGCTGTAAAACAAGTTGGAGTAAACCTTCTCGGAGGATACTCTGCAATAGTTTCAAAAAAAATGACCGCTGCGGACAAGCTCCTGATAGAGTCTATTCCGGTGGCTTTGTCGGAAACCGATACCATCTGCAGCTCTGTAAATCTTGGCTCGACCAAAACCGGAATCGACATGGACGCTGTCAGACTGATGGGTAATGTCATTCTTGATACAGCTGAGAGGACTAAGGAGAGTGGATCGTTCGGGTGTGCAAAGCTTGTTGTTTTGTGCAATGCGCCGGATGATAACCCGTTTATGGCGGGAGCGTTTCACGGCATATCTGAGGGGGATGCTGTGATAAATGTCGGAGTCAGCGGTCCCGGAGTTGTAAAAACTGCACTTGACAAGGTGAAAGGCGAGCCTTTTGATGTTGTATG
>CAMVCQ010000114.1 GCA_947166015.1 uncultured Lachnospiraceae bacterium | reverse complement strand
CGCATCTCAAAGGGGAACTCTATCCCATAAAATCCTACAGTAAATTTACGCGGCCTCATTTGGCTATATCCTTGCAATCATGATTTCTTTTGTGTATAATGAACGCATAGTAAGGTGGGTATGATACACAGGCAGAGATGATATGCAAGTTTTAGGAAACCAGGAGGTTAGATATGAATGAAAACAAGGCATCGAAAGTACTGAAAAGAGTTGTAGCTGTAGTAGCGATAGCGGTCTGCATCATCGCATCACCTTCGGTCGCATTTGCAGCCGAGAGCGCATCCAATCTGACAGAACTGGCGAAGATAGTTGCCAAACACGGTGTAGCCAGAGATGAATCCCAGTTCTCGGTGACATATACCGGAAAAGACTCAGATGTTGACAGGATATTTGATGATGATTTCACTTTCTTTACGAGTGATCTGGTAACACTCTGGGATGATCCCAATAATTCCGATGACGCTGATTATCTGGCGGGCAATCTGAATTTCACAACTGACGGTCATGATATATATACAGAGGGTAACAAGATATATTTCAAGCTTAAGTATTTTGAGACTCTGTCCCAGACCCAAAAGGTCAATGAAAAAGTTCCTCAGATTCTTAGTCAGCTCGGTGTATCCTCTATGTCAAACTATGACAAAGTAAAGACCATACATGATTATGTATGCGGTCTGATCACCTACGACGCAGAAGGTGGCGATGAGGTGTCTACCATGTATGGAGCATTGTTTAACAAGAGGGCACTGTGCAACAGCTATTCACTGTGCATGTACAAGCTTTTGACAGAGGCAGGAGTGCCTTGCAAATTCATAGGAGGAAAAGCCGGAACCGGGCGTGACGCCGAGGGTCATGCGTGGAACATAGTAGCACTGGGTGACAAATGGTACAACCTTGACGCTACATGGGATGATAGTGATGAAGGGATAATCTACGATTATTTCCTGAAGGGAAGCTCGGATTTTGATGAGGCAGATCCGGATCAAAAGCACGATATGGATGCTCCGTTTAAAAAAGCGCCGTTTTCGACCAAGTTTCCGATAGCGAAGACCGCATTTGATCCGAACACGATGAGTGATGAAAACTCCGGCTCCGATATAAGTGATCCGGACACGGATGAGGAAGAGACAACAGTATATAAGCTTTCTGATATAGTGGATGGCAGATATCCCTCGTCCGGCAAGTTCAGTGTCAAAAAGAAAAAGGGCAAAGACCTCCAGCTCTATATAAAGAGCGGTATGGAGAGTATCGTATCCAAGATTACATACAAGGTAACAAAAGGAAAGAAAAACATAAAAAGTATAAAGAATTTTGGCCTTTTGGAAGACGAGGGAGAGTACTTCACCGACTTTTATTTCAAGGGCAAGAAAAAAGGTGCCGTAAATATCAAGATCATACTTAAGTTGACCAACGGACAGTCCCTTGGCTATACTTTCAAGGGCAAAGTAAAGTAACGACATTACGATAAGATGAGATAAAGGGGCGGGAAAAAGAGATAGGAGCTCAACCGTCGATACCCTGCTTGCGATACCGTGAGGATAGCGGGAAAACCAATGTTCAGTCAGATCTGAGAAAGAGCCGTCTACGGCGCTTTTTCAAGATCTGCTTCATGCTTCCCGTCCCGGTCATGTATCTGTCATAAGCCCTTAGCGGGCTTTTTTTATTGGAGATAGATATCCACAGATTCCGGGATCAGATTATATGGTGCTTGACGCATCCTATCGAAGTCCGGAACTCAAAGAGCCCGACTATGGTAGCGGTGGGGATCCTCGTGTGGGGAGTGTTCACAAAACCTTGATTTTTCCTGATGTATGGAGTATAATTGGGATGTTGTCTAAGACTATGGATATGATATAATAATACACCGAAAAACACAATTATCTTACAGGGTTTAGTAGTTTTTAGATAGTGTACGGACTTTTGGACAGGTATGTGTAGCAGAATACAGGTATGGTAAAGAAGCCAGATAAATTACATACTATAATCAAGGAGGCATAGAATGAACGAGGGTAAAGATTTAGTTCAAGTATTATGGAACGGGGCAGATGTACTTAGAGGAAAAATGGATGCTAATGAGTACAAAACATACTTGTTAGGATTGATTTTTTTTAAGTATCTTTCTGATTCTTATCTTGCAAAGGCATATGACTTGCTTGAAGATGGAACACCGGATGATCTTGAAGATGCGCTTAGCGCATATGAGGAAGTAATTGCATCCGATGATGGTGATAGCTTTCTTTCCGAAATGAGAGATACGCTTCACTATACTCTTGATCCTGATATGACATATGTAAGTATTCTTAAATCCGTCAAAGACAATTCCTTCAATAGAGAATTATTACAGTCAGCATTCAATCGCATAGAGGAATCGGACGAACTTTTCAATGGACTTTTTGCAGATGTTGACTTGTATTCAAGCAGCCTCGGAACCGGTGATCAAAAACAGAGTTCAACTATAGCTGAGCTTATTCGAGTTTTGGGAGATACTGATCTTATTCACACAGAGGGAGATGTGCTCGGTAATGCATATGAATACTTGATAGGTCAATTTGCCTCTGAAACTGGCAAGAAAGCAGGTGAGTTCTATACACCTCATGGACCTGCTCAGATTCTTTGTCGTATTGCTATCTCAGGTCAGGAGGATAAAAAAGGATTGCAGGTTTATGATCCGTGTATGGGTTCGGGATCGCTTATGCTCAGTACAAGAACTTATTCAAAAGAACCTGATTATATCAAGTATTTTGGTCAGGAATTGATGACCTCAACTTTTAACCTTGCCAGGATGAATATGTTTCTTCACGGAATTCTTCCTGAAAACCAACATCTGCGTAATGCTGATACACTTGATGCCGATTGGCCTACTGATGAGGAAACTGAATTTGATGTTGTCACGATGAATCCGCCTTATTCAGCCAACTGGTCTGCTGCGGATGGTTTTTTACAAGATGAGAGGTTTATGGACTACGGTGGAAAACTTGCACCAAAGTCCAAAGCTGACTATGCGTTTTTACTTCACGGCTTCTACCACTTGAGAGCAAGCGGAACAATGGCTATTGTATTGCCGCATGGTGTTCTCTTCCGAGGTGCAGCAGAGGGAACCATAAGAGAGATTCTTTTGAAAAATGGATCGATATATGCCGTTATAGGCCTTCCATCAAACATGTTTTATAACACATCAATACCTACATGTATTATTGTGCTAAAAAAACATAGAGAAGGTCGAGATGTGCTTTTTATCGATGCGTCTAACTTATATGAGAAAGAGAAAAAACAGAACGTGATGAAACCAGAGCATATCGATAAAGTTCTGGAGTTATACAACAAGCGAGAAACCATTGATAAAGTTACATATCTCGCATCATATGAGGACATCGAGAGAAATGATTTTAATTTGAATATCCCACGCTATGTTGATACAAGTGAGGATGAAGAACCGGTTGATTTGCCACAGCTCACGAAAAATATGAAAGAAACGAATGCGGCTATAAAGGACTGTAATAATGCGCTCCTGAATATGTTTGGGGAGTTGGCAATTGATTCACCGGAAATCAAAGCTGAGGTTGATGATTTTATAAAAGTATTCGAGGAGGTGTAACTATGGCAAATACACCTAATATACGATTTAAAGGATTTGATGACGCTTGGGAACAGCGTAAGGTTTCAGAAGTGGCTGAAGTTATTGGAGGTGGTACTCCGAGCACAAGCAATTCTGAATACTGGGATGGAGATATAAATTGGTATGCCCCCGCAGAAATTGGAGATCAGATTTATGTTGAAAGCAGTGAACGTAAAATAACAAAACTTGGTCTTGAAAAGAGTTCTGCCAAAATACTTCCTGCACACAAGACAGTCCTTTTCACAAGCAGAGCTGGAATAGGAAACACCGCTATTTTACGCACTCCAGCAGCCACTAACCAAGGATTTCAATCCATGGTTTTGAATGATGATATCAACCCATATTTTGTATACTCTATGACTGATATGATTAAAGCAAAAGCAGAAAGAGTTGCTTCTGGATCCACCTTTGCCGAGATATCCGGAAAGATGCTTGGGAACCTTGAATTTATGTTTCCATCCAAGCCTGAACAAGACAAAATAGGGGGATATTTTGAATCCTTGGACAACCTTATCACCCTTCATCAGCGT
>CAMVCQ010000113.1 GCA_947166015.1 uncultured Lachnospiraceae bacterium | reverse complement strand
GTTGTAAATGCATGTAATTTTTCTTGCATTTATGTCAAAAATGAGGTATAATATCAATAATTGCGGGATATTATGCCTTTTTATATTGTTAAATCAGGAGAAACAACGATGAATCGTAGGACTGAGATTGAAAGATGTACCTCAGAGACTGACATAGCGATCGAGCTTTGTATAGATGGAGACGGCGAATACGATATAGATACAGGGATTGGATTTTTCAATCACATGCTGGAGGGATTTGCAAAGCATGGATTTTTCGATCTGCTGGTCAGAGCACACGGTGACACGGAGGTTGACACCCACCACACAGTAGAGGATGTGGGGATCACGCTCGGCGAGGCATTTTTGCAGGCACTTGATGACAAGGAAGGCATCAGAAGGTTTGGCTACTTTATCCTGCCGATGGACGATGCACTTGTGCTTGTGAGCCTTGATTTTTCAGGAAGACCGTATCTTGCATTTGATGCGGATTTGAAAGCACCTACGCTCGGGACATTTGAGACCGAGACCGTGAGAGAGTTCTTCCAGGGATTTACAAATGCTGCAAAGATCAATCTTCACATCAAGCAGCTGGCCGGTGAAAATACACATCATATCATCGAAGCGATGTTCAAAGCTTTTGCAAAAGCGCTTGATATGGCGACGGGGTTTGATGACAGGATAGACGGAGTATTATCAACGAAGGGAGTACTATAAATGGCATACAAAAAAATCGTGCCCTTCATCAATGCAGAAAGCGAATTTGCAAGTAATGTTGTTTTGAGGGCGCAGGAATACTGTTTTTCCGGCGCGGATGAAATATTTGTATATAATTATTCAAAAATGGAATCCGACAGAGAAGAGTTCTTGAGAACGATGAAAAAAGTCGATTCCGAGATAGACATACCTTTTATCATCGGCATGTATGTGAACCGGTTCGAAGATGTCAAAAAAGCATTTTATACCGGAGCGTCAAAGGTTGTTATCAAGTATGAGATCCTTCCGGATGAGGCTGTGATCAGAGAGGCAGTCGGAAGGTTTGGCGCAGACAGGATCATCATCGAGATCGATGCGTCAGAGGGGTTCGAGCAGATAGCCTTTCCGGTAGAGGAACTGCTTATCAAGCACGTTGATATCGGCGGCTCGCTCGAGAGAAGGATCGTATCATCCGGCAAAAAAATAGTTGTCAGAGACTCACTGCTTCGCAACGACCTTGTGGACTTGATCAATCTCCCGCAGGTCATAGCGGTATCTACAAATTATTTCGAAGACAAAAGCCTTTTCAAGGTCAAAAACAATTTAAAAAATGCCGGCGTCGAGGTCAATACATTTTCATCATCGCTTGACTTCTCGGAGTTCAAGACCGATGAAAACGGACTTATCCCCTGTATCACGCAGGATTACAGGACAAGCGAGGTGCTGATGCTTGCGTATATGTCAAAAGAGTCGTTTGAGCAGACAATAGCGACAGGCAAGATGACATACTATAGCAGAAGCAGACAGGAGCTTTGGTGCAAAGGAGATACATCGGGACATTATCAGTACGTAAAAGAGCTCAGGCTTGACTGTGACAATGACACATTGCTTGCAAAGGTACATCAGGTAGGAGCTGCGTGTCACACCGGAGAGTACAGTTGCTTTTTCAATAAGCTTGCAAAACGCGATTATATCGACACAAACCCGATCACGATCCTGAAGGAAGACTTTGAGGTGATCAAAAACCGCAAGGAGAATCCAAGGGAAGGATCGTATACAAATTATCTTTTCACAAAAGGACTTGACAAGATCCTCAAAAAATGTGGAGAGGAAGCGGCGGAGATAATCATTGCCGCCAAAAATGAAGACAAAGATGAACTCACATATGAAATGGCTGATTTTTTGTATCATATGATGGTTCTTATGGCAGAAAAAGGTATCGATTGGACAGATATCACAAAAGAACTCGCAAACAGAAGATGATCAAACCGGTCAGCATAGACCGATGATTGAAAGGATGGTGAATGTCGTGGGAGACGCTGAAATCTGGCAGGCAGCGATATATTATCTTATCAGGCTCGTGATGTTTTCAGCCGTAGCAGGATTAGGGATCGGCATCGGTATATTTTTGAGAAAACGTAAAAATGCAAAGCAGGAGGCTGAACAATAATGGCTACGATTCGAACCAAAAAAAGACTTGGAGATCTGTTGATCGACGCCAATATCATCACTCCGGAACAGCTGAGTGAGGCTCTTGGCAAACAGAAAAACATGGGCGGTAAGCTCGGTCAGGTGCTCGTACAGCTCGGGATGACCGACGAAGAAGAGGTTATGCAGGCTATGCATACCCAGTTAAACCTCCCTATAGCCCGAATTCGAGAAGCCAAAATCCCGGATGAGGTCGTGAAGCTTATTCCGGAAAACGTTGTCCGCAAGTACAACTGTTTCCCGTACGAGGTTGATGAAAATAACCCGAACATCCTCCATGTGGCGATGGAAGATCCGTTGAACATCATTGCTCTTGATGATATCGGTATCGTTACCAACATGCAGATCGAGCCGATGGTTGCCACACCGAGCGATGTCAGATACGGTATAGAAAAGCACTATGGCAACGACCAGGTTGCAAAAATGGCGGATGCCTACGCCGATGAGCGAAGGGCCAAAAGAAAAGAGCTTGGAGCCAAAGACGAAGAGGCAAATTCAGAGGTTGAAAACGCACCTATCGTTATCCTTGTAAACAAGATCGTTGAGCAGGCGGTAAACGAGCGTGCATCTGATATCCATATCGAGCCGATGGAAGACCAGGTTCGTGTCAGATTCCGTATAGACGGTGTCATGCAGGAAATGATGAACTACGAGGTTGACCTGCTAAATGCTATCGTAGCCCGTGTAAAGATCATTTCAGGACTGAACATATCCGAAAAGCGTGTGCCTCAGGACGGTCGTATGACGCAGATATTTAACCGCGTTGAGTACGATATCCGTGTATCTACGCTTCCTACAGTGTACGGCGAGAAGATAGTTATGCGTCTTGCATCCAAGTCGGCACTGACAAGAGACAAAAAAGACCTTGGATTCCCGGATGATGAGATGGCTAAGTTCAATGACCTTATCCGTAAGCCAAACGGTATCATCCTTGTTACAGGACCTACCGGATCCGGTAAATCAACAACGCTGTATACCGTGCTTTCGGAGCTTAACCAGGGAACAGTTAATATCATAACTGTTGAGGATCCTGTCGAGGCCGATGTCGACGGTATCAACCAGGTACAGGTTAATGAAAAAACAGGACTTACCTTTGCGGCAGCCCTTAGATCTATCCTTCGTCAGGACCCTGACATCATAATGATAGGAGAGATCCGAGACGAGGAGACTGCATCTATAGCCGTAAAAGCGGCTATCACAGGACACCTTGTTGTAAGTACGCTGCATACAAACTCTGCTGCATCTACGATCACTCGTTTGGAGGATATGGGTATCGAGCCGTATCTGATCGCGGATTCAACAGTAGGTATCATAGCTCAGCGTCTTGTGAGACGACTTTGCCCGAAATGTAAACAGGGACATGAGCTCACAGAGGATGACAAGAGGAGACTTCATATAAAAGGAGATGCCGCTCCTACGATCTACGAGCCGGCACCAAGAGGATGTGCATTCTGTAACAATACAGGATACAGAGGACGAATCGGTGTATACGAGATCATGCCGATTTCTCCTGAGATCAGAAAGGTCGTATCAGCAGGAGAGGGTGCTGATGTGATCCAGAAAGTAGCCCTCAGCGAGGGACTTAACACTTTGCGTATGGGTGCATCAAAGCTTGTACTCAAAGGAGTTACGTCCATCAACGAGGTTGAGCGTATAGCTGCTGAATAAAAAATTTAAGGGAGGAAAGAGTTGTGAGCTACAAAATTGATGAATTGCTCAGAGAAGCAAGAAGCATCGGCGCTTCCGACTTGCATGTCACAACCGGCGTGCCGCCTAAGTGCAGGGTGAACGGGGAACTTATAGACATAGGTACAGACCCTGTGCTTCCGGTAGATGCCAAGGAACTTGTTGAATCAATGATTCCGGGACGACTTGTAGAAGCGTTTAACCGTGACGGTGAGGTGGACTTCTCGTATGCGATCAGGGGAATCGGACGTTATCGTGTGAACATTTTTAAACAGAGGGGCACGATGGCATTCGTTATTCGTCTTGTCAACACCGAAATACCATCACCTGATCAGTTGGGGTTGCCGAAGTCGGTGCAAAACCTTATCACGAAAAAAAGGGGATTGGTGCTTGTTACCGGGCCTACCGGATCCGGTAAATCAACTACACTGGCTTCACTTATTAATGAGATCAACGAAAGATATACAAATCATATCATCACGCTGGAG
>CAMVCQ010000112.1 GCA_947166015.1 uncultured Lachnospiraceae bacterium | reverse complement strand
ACTCATAAGCGGATATAATGATGCATTTAAATAATAACACTCATTATACTCATTGTCAATATTAATTGCATCATAATCATAAAAATGATGCAGTTGACTGATTTGCGATGCTTTTAAATATTAAAAAAAGAGGAGCTTACGAGCAAGCTCGCAGCTCCTTTCCTCCTTGAAAGACGGTTTCAAACGCTTCTATGCGCTATTTCAACATATCTGATCATTATATCGGATACTTATCCTCACTTTCTCTGATCTGATTCAACACAGAAGCTACATATCGCTCTATACAAATGGTGTCGTGCTAAAGAAAAATCTGCTGATATCCTCAGGTGTGTATTTGTCATTGTTCATCCACCAGCGTACTGTCTCGGCAAAATCACAAACCATATGATGAGACAGATACTCCATAGGTACATCTGTTTTTTGTTTCATTAATTCTTCTTCAAAAACCTGAGTGAGATATTCTTTGAAATACCGCATGAACATCTCACCGCTTTCACAGGAAAGGATGCGTCTGATGTATCGGCTTTTTTCCTGCAAATGATACAGAATATGCGTGATATCGGCTTTTATATTTTTTTCGGTTTTTGAAAAATCATGTGTCTTTTCTTTTGATATCTCCTCTGAAAAAACATGATCAAAAATATCCGTACATAAAGCTCTCAGAAGTTCGTCTTTGGTTTCAAAATGAGAATAAAACGTACTTCGGCCTATATTTGCCTCATCGATGATATCCTGCACAGTTATATGGTTGTATGACTTTTTTTCAAGCAAGGTCGCAAATGCGTCAAACACCGCCTGTCTTGTTTTTTGCTGTCGCCTGTCCAAATAAAGCCTCCTGAACATTTTGCCGTTTTTGTTCATAAATGAACATTGGCACTGATCTAATCATTGATTTTTTGTTTTTTATATCTTAACATAATAAACGAACACATTGTTCATTATCATATAGATTATACATTTATTTCTTTTCAATGTCAAGGGAGATTAATATGATAAAAAAAATCAATGATTATCTGTCAGGCTGGCTGATGACACTTGTGGGAGGCGTATTTCTTCTTGCATCCTTCATCCTCCCCCGGATATCCCTGACATGGGGCGAAAGCCTTGCCTGGGTCTGTGTTGTCATATGCGGTTTGCCGCTGCTTTACCTCGCTATAAGCCGGATCATACACAACAAAGGTATCAGCAAGATCTCATCCGCCCTCCTGATCTCTATGGCTATGATAGCTGCATTGATAATAGGTGATCTTTTTGCTGCCGGCGAAGTCGCTTTCATCATGGAGATCGGTGCTTTGCTGGAGGATATGACGACTGACCGCGCTAAAAAAGGTCTGAAGGATCTGATCTTACTTGCACCCGAGACAGGAAGGATCGTTAAGAACGGTACAGAGAACATAGTTTCTGTAGACAAGATAAAAAAAGACGATATCCTGCGCGTATTGCCCGGTGAAACTATACCTGTTGACGGAGTGATAGTAGCCGGAGAAACGTCCATCGACCAATCCGTCATGACAGGCGAAAGCCTTCCTGTCGATAAAGCAGTCGATGATTCCGTATACAGCGGCACAATAAACTGTTTTGGCTCTATCGATATAAAAGCAACAAAAACCGGTGAGGACAGTTCCTTGCAAAAGCTGATACATATGGTGGAAGAAGCCGAGAATAATCAGGCACCTACGCAAAGGATCGCAGACAAATGGGCAAGCTGGCTGGTTCCTGTCGCACTTATTATAGCGGTGATCGCATATATCATCACAAATGATATCGTAAGAGCCGTCACTGTCCTGGTCGTATTCTGTCCCTGCGCTCTCGTACTGGCTACACCGACTGCTATCATGGCAGCGATCGGGCAAGCGACAAAACACGGTGTGATCATCAAATCCGGTGAAGCACTCGAGAAGATGGGCAAAGTAGACACGATGGCTTTTGATAAGACAGGCACACTTACTTATGGCAAGCTGCAGGTAAGCGATATAATCCCCTTTGACGGATCATCGGAGAATGAACTGCTTAGTCTGGCCGGTGCTGCCGAGAGCCGAAGTGAACACCCTCTTGGAAAAGCTATCTACGAGAAAGCAATCTCTATCGATACCGAACTTCCATCTGTTGATGATTTTCAGATGGCCGCCGGAAAAGGCATCTCAGCACGTATAGACGGTATAAAGTACTTTTTTGGCAATGAAAAGTACATAAACGAGAACGGTGTAAGGACTGATGAGAGCACATCAGCCATACTTGACAGATTGAGGGGAGAAGGAAAAGCATCCGTTCTTGTCTCAGATGAGAAAAGAATCGTCGGGATCATAGCTCTGTCCGATGTGGTTCGACCTGAAGCATCAAGAATGATACAGCTTCTGGGAGAATTGAACACAAAAACTGTACTCCTTACGGGAGATAACATAAAAGCCGCACAATACCTTGCTGACAAGGTCGGCATCTCAGAGATAAGAGCCGACCTGCTTCCGGAAGAAAAAGTCGAAAACATCACCCTGTTAAAACGTGATGGAAAGGTATGTATGATCGGAGACGGTGTGAACGACGCTCCTGCATTAAAAACAGCCGATGTCGGCGTAGCGATGGGCGTTATGGGAAGTGATATAGCAGTTGACGCTGCTGATGTCGCTCTGATGGAGGACAACACTTCCAAGCTGCCTTATCTGAAGTGGCTTGGCAGCACAACTATCAAGACTATCAAGGGAGCGATCACACTATCTATGTGTATAAACTTTGTCGCAGTTACACTATCTGTTCTCGGCATACTCAATCCAACTACCGGAGCGCTTGTACATAATGCCGGTTCCTGCTTTGTTGTATTGCTTGCAGCTTTATTGTATGATCGCAAGGCGCCGGCAAGTTTCAGGGAATCACTCCCCGTCAGATAAATAACTCTTCAATTCATCCACTCTTGCCAACATATCCCGATAACCGAGCCAGTACAGATCACCGAGTTTATCCATATCTCCTTCAAATCTGCTGACCGTGACGACCTCCGATGGTGCCACAACAAATATCTCTCCGGCAGCCTCTCGCTCATCCAGCTCATCGGTCATAAGATTGAATTTTTTGTTGGTATGAGAGATACTGTCGATAAAGTTGGGATAATCCTTATACATACGTCTCGTCAAAAGATCCGCGTCTTTTTCCTTGCGACGATACTCACGCTCCCTGGTCCTTACGACAACTATCTTTTTCTCTTTGTTCTCCTTGGCCCAGGTATACGGTATCTTTTCAGAGCATCCTCCATCCATATAAGGCACTCCGTCTATCACAACAGGTCTCGACAAATACGGTACGGTAGCTGATGCCTGTACGGCTCTGGAGAGATTGCAGGCTCCCTTCTCAAAGTAATGTATCCTGCCGGTAATCATATCAGTCGCCCCCACCAGCAATCGTCTGTCCGGCTTGTTCAGCCTTTTTTTATCAAGAGGAAGCTCCCGCAGGATATTCTTGTACAGATATCCAAAACCGGTAATACTCTTCTCTTTAAAAAGAGCCCTAAGCCCGCAATAGTTTCCATCATGCCGGTATCTCAGGTCTATCCTCACGCCCCAGCCGATCTGCCCGGACACATAACCTATCGCAGACAATCCACCGGCTGAGATGCCTACTACGGTTTTCAGATTGATATCATGCTCCATCATGGCGTCCAGAACTCCAACCGTATAGAGTCCTCTCCACGCACCGCCTTCCAAAACCAGGCACCCTTCAGTTATATTCTCTGAAGCGGTCCCTGTAGGCAGGAGATCTATATCTTTGTAAACTCTGCTCATATCGACTTTTCTTTCTCCTTTATCATCTTCTCTGGTCACCCGTAACTATCATACATCACGAGTTTATCTTTTTCAACAATTTTGTTTAATTCTGTCTTAAAATCCCTACAACCCGCTTGAATTCAGGGTTTGTAGGGATTTCGTGTCTTATTCCATCTCTCTCATAAACTCATACAACCGATATGGTGAGATATAAAGCGTTTTATTTACATTATCCATATTGATTACCGCTTTGCCATCCAGTCTTCATTCTATAATTTTTCTATCCATGAAAAGAATTTTTCCAATCCTTTATTCTCTTTTCTGTTCTCCAAAAACATCCCTGCTGTATACCATGAATGTGTGTTTTTCTTGTCCGTTACGCTGTACAGTTCACAAGTATTACCCACTTCTTTTGCCCTTTTAGCAAAATCCTCGGCACAGGCAAATTCGATCAATCCGTCATGCTTACTTTGTATGAGAAGCATCGGAATATGATTCTTTTTCATCAAAGCCACAGGTTCTCCATTTTTTCTGTTGTAGTTCTTCTTGAAAAGCTGACCTTGCAGCAGCTTGATGGTCATACCCTGATCCTCTCTGAAACTATATGGCCCTCCAGAGCCGATAAAGCCAATTATGTTTGAAATATCAACATTGTATTTTTCCTGAACCTTTCGGCAATAACACATAATTGAAGTCAGATGTGCCCCGGCAGATGGACCTGCTACAATG
>CAMVCQ010000111.1 GCA_947166015.1 uncultured Lachnospiraceae bacterium | reverse complement strand
ATATGTCGGAACATCAGAAATCGGCTTCGCGCGACCTTTGGGTGCGTTGGCATCCTTATGATATATATGCTGAACCATATTGACCGTCGGGTCAAACAGCTCATTAAGTGCTTTCCAGGGATCTATGCCAAACACTGCTGCGCTCACCTGATTTGCCGCAGCAAGGCTTAAGAAGATAAGAGCAATAGCAGCTGCCCTATATAGAACTGTATATAAACGATATCTGCCACCAAACCACTCACCGGCGCGCAAAATATGTTTCATTTTTTTATTAAACCGTTTTGAGTAGGGTGGATGTTCCGGTATTTCATCCATATCAGGAATCAACTCCATCTCAGCACATACGTAATCGCATACCAGTTTTTTGATTTCTTCTTCACTCATAACTCCACCACCTTTTTCAATTCATCGCGTCCGCGTTGCAGTCTTTTTTTTGCTGCCTCTTCGGAAATTCCGAATACATCTGCGATTTCTTTCAGACTGTAGTCGTGCATATAGTACAAAATCAACACTTCACTGTAAGTTTTGGGAATCCCACGAAATATTTCATACACTTCAACATCTTCAAGTTCACTGTCAGCGGATGCAAAAAAAGGAGCACCGTCATACTCCTCTATCGCAACCTCTCCACTTTGGTGTCTTTTTTTCCATTTGAGATGATTGATTGCTGTCCTCTCAACTATAATAACAACAAAACTTTTAGTTTGGGGACATGAAATTTCAGATATTTTATCAAGATTTTGAATTATCTTTATCCATGCGTCCATAACAGCGTCTTCTATGTCCTGCTGATTGGTCAAAATTTTGGCAGCGACATAGTAGGATAATCTTTCGTATTTATTGAATAATGCCTCTGTTTTTCGTTTTTCTTCAGGCGTCTCCACCATATCCATGAGCAAAAACAGCATATCTGTCACCTCCAGTTAAAATAATCCTGTTAATACTTTATAATTGTTGCATTTTTACTTACCTCCAAATCCCGCTAAGGATAGGGTTATATATAGAATCAACAATCCAAAAAAGCTCATGCTCTAAGGAATAATATCCGCCAACTTACACTCTGTTACTGAAATCAAGTCCGTCGGTGCCAGCTCAATTTGATACCCCACCTTGCCGGCACTCACAAATACCTTTTCGAATGAACTTGCAGTCTCGTGAATAAAAATGGGAAACCTTTTTTTCATACCGATCGGGGAGCATCCGCCATGAACATATCCGGTCAACGGAAGCAGCTCTTTTTGCTTTATCATAGAAATTGATTTTTCACTTGCTGCTTTTGCTGCTTTTTTTAAGTCTAATTCAGCTTCGACCGGAACAACAAAAACATAGTATGCGCCTGACTTTCCCTGAGTAACAAGTGTCTTAAAAACGCAGGCCTGATCCTCTCCCAATATCCCTGCGATCTCCCCGCCGGACAAAGACGGATCAGCCTCATAAGAATGGCTTGTATAAGTTATTTTTTTTGAGTCTAACACTCGCATTACGTTTGTTTTATCTTTGGATTTCATAGTTTCATCCATCCTTATATCATTGCTACTCACGTGCTTAAATTCAAAATGACTCCGTCTCCTCAAACCTATACTCCTGCTTTACATCCGGATATTTTTCCCTATCCACTTCGCTCATAAACATCTCCAGAGGACGAGCATACGTACGGAAGTCTCCGTACAGTGCCTGATAGATAGTCATCATTTCTCCTGTCTCTGTATGCTCTGCGTAGTCCATGATTCGATAGAGATACTTATTCGCATTTCTTTCTTCATCCGTTATCATTTCGCGCTTAAAGTGTTGAACTATAGTCCCTATCGGGAATCTGAAATCCTTATCTCTTTTCATTTTTTTCCTCACTTGTATAGGTTATCATACCTGATTTCCACCAATGTCAGACCCTTGGCAGGTGCAGTCGGGCCTGCAAGAGCCCTGTCTTTTGACTCGATAGCTTCGGCTACCGATCCGATCGTTCTGCGGTGTTGTCCGACCTCTATCAGCGTCCCTGCAATGATGCGCACCATATTGTACAAAAATCCATTGCCGGTGATCCTGATCGTTATAACGCCGGGATTCTCATTTTTATCAGATGATAAAAATGTCCCGTCCGACATATGCTCTATCTCCAGTTTTTCAACAGTCCTAACCTTTGTTTTCACCTGTGCACCCGCAGAACAAAACGCAGAAAAATCATGTTCTCCTACAATCATCTTTGCAGCCTCGCGCATCGCATCCGGATCAAGACTGTCATACACATGGTGGGTATATCTCGAGTACAGCGGTATTTCTATATCAGTATTCAGTATCCTGTACTCGTATGTTTTATGAGATGAAGTGTACCTTGGATGGAAGTCCTCGCCTACTTCACAAGAAGATATGACACGGATATCATCCGGTAGCTCAGCGTTTAGAGCGTAGGCGTATTTTTCTGCAGGAATCGGCATAATAGTATCAAAAATAGCCACATTTCCCATTGCGTGAACACCCGAATCGGTACGACTTGCTCCTATGATACGGTTTAACTCAACACCATCTTTTATAACTGACACGGAAAGTTTTTCAATATCATTATAGGCTTTATTATCGGATTTCTTATCCATCACACGACAGACCAGCCTATCCAATGCCTCCTGTAAACAGCCCTCGACTGTAACGGCATTATCCTGTATCTGCCAGCCCGCGTAGTTTGTTCCGTCATACGAAACTATGAGCTTAATCCTTTTTTTCATTTCTGAAGCTCCCGTCATAACAATCATATCATAATCCCTGTCATCTGCGCTATCGACGGAATATATATGATCACAGCAAGGTAACCAAACACTACACCAAGCGCCATCAGGTCACTCACACGCAACCTCAA
This sequence comes from uncultured Lachnospiraceae bacterium, assembly GCA_947166015.1. Classification (GTDB taxonomy): domain Bacteria; phylum Bacillota; class Clostridia; order Lachnospirales; family Lachnospiraceae; genus Eubacterium_F. The sequence continues at coordinate 1,646 of CAMVCQ010000111.1, read as the reverse complement.
AGGATTCAGTTTTGTTCGTTGCCTGCCACCGTTGTAGCACCTTGCTTCCATAGCAAGCCCAAGCTCATACGCTCTCTGTGTAGCCGATACAAAAAGAGGCACTATCAGCGACACATAGCTTTTTATCCTTTTGATCAGTCCGCCGTCCTCAAACCTTGCACCTCTGGCTTTTTGCGCATCTATGATCTTGTTTGCTTCCATCATAAGTATCGGTATAAACCTCAAAGCAAGTGACATCATTGTAGCAAAATCGTGCACCGGAACCTTGAAAAAATTCAGCCATCCCAGCAATGATTCTATCGCTTCAGTAAGCTGTCCGGGCGTCGTTGTATAAGTAAGCATTGATGATCCTATAACAAGGTAAATAAGTCTCAGTGCTATAAATGCGCAAAGCCTGATTCCCTGCTTGGTTATGCTTATAAACTGCCACGAAAAAACAACCTCTCCTTTTGTAAAAAAAAGATTAAAAAATGCCGTGAATAATAACAGAAAAACAATCACCTTCATCCCCTTCAAAACATGCCTTAACGGCACTCTTGAAAGGGTGATAACAACGCACAAAAATATTGTCACCGCCACATATCCCAAGAAACTGTCAAACAAAAATAAGGACACCAAAAAAACCAGGACGGATACGAGTTTTACTCGCGGATCCATTCTGTGGAGCGGTGAATCTGTCTGATAATAACTCCCTATGGTCATGTTCCTGAGCATGTTACCTCCTAAGATTTCAGTTCACCAGACTTCACTCGGAGATCCACTCGCGTCTTGCGGTAACATCGCGTTGCACGCCTCGAAAACACCTCGGCTGCGCAACGATGTCACTCGCGAGTCTCCTCGTAAGAAGTCTGGTGAACTGAAATCGATTAGTTATCTGCCTAAAATCGAGTCAGCTATCTGTCTTATAGTGATGGCATTATCATCGACCGCTATCCCGGCTGCCCTCAGCTTTTGGGCTATCCGAACTGCCTCAGGCGGCCTAAGCCCATACTTTTCAAGTGTATCGACATCCGTAAATACTGCCTCCGGAGTGTCATCCATCACTATCCTTCCCTCATCCATAGCGATCACTCTGGTTGCGTTTTCGGCTATATCTTCCATTCTGTGTGATATAAGTATCACAGTGATACCTTTTTCTACATTTAACCCTTTTATCAATCCCAAAAGGCTTTTTCTTCCCTGTGCATCAAGCCCCGCCGTAGGTTCATCAAGTATGAGCACATCAGGTTTCATTGCGAGAATCCCGGCTATAGCTACTCTTCTTTTTTGTCCTCCTGACAGCTCAAGCGGAGACACATCGATCAGGTCCTGACTTATCCCGACCTGCTTTATAGCCTCATACGCCCTGAATTCCACATCAAGCTCAGGTATCCCAAGGTTTGACGGACCAAATTTCACATCCTCCACCACGGAGCTCTCAAACAACTGATCCTCAGGGTACTGAAATACAAGACCGACTTTTCCGCGCAGCTTGTACAATTCATAATCCTTGTCAAATATATCCTTACCGTCAGCATAGACACTTCCATAGCAAGGTTTAATCAGCCCATTTAGCGTTTTTACCAGTGTGGACTTACCTGAACCCGTCCTGCCTATCAAACCGATGAATTCGCCCTGTTTTATCTTGATATCCACGCCAAACAGAG
>CAMVCQ010000110.1 GCA_947166015.1 uncultured Lachnospiraceae bacterium | reverse complement strand
CCAAAACTCATCTACGCTGTTTCCGATGGATGTGATCGCACCCATTCCTGTAATAACAACTCTTCTACTCATTGGTCTGATTCCTTTCCTGCTTATAAATGATTTTTCCATGCCGAACAGTTTTTTTCAGCACAGCATTATTTTGTATAAACAAAAATGTCCATACAGTCATCAGATGGCTACACCACCATCGACACAGAAAACCTGTCCTGTGATATATTTTGCTTTATCAGAAGCCAAAAATACAGCCATATTTGCTATATCCTCGGGCTCGCCGAACCTTCCCAGCGGGATCTGTTTGACAGCCTCTTCTTTTACGCTGTCAGGAAGCTTGTCCGTCATATCTGTTTCGATAAATCCGGGAGCGATGGCATTTACTGTGATCCCCCTGCTCGAAAGCTCTTTTGCAACAGACTTTGTAAGTCCGATAACACCGGCTTTTGATGCGGCATAATTAGCCTGACCTGCATTTCCGATCACACCCGCAACGGAAGCGATGTTGATGATCCTTCCGGAACGTTTTTTCATCATCGGTCTTGAGACATTTTTCACACCGTTAAATGTTCCTTTGAGGTTAGTCGTTATAACAGCATCAAAATCCTCTTCGCTCATTTTCATGACCAAGTCATCTCTGTTTATTCCGGCATTGTTTACCAGGATGTCTATACCACCGTGTTCTTTTACTATTGCGGCAAAAAAATCCTTTGCTGCATCGCTATCACCTACATTGCAAGCGATAGCCTCAGCATTTCCTCCGGCTGATTTGATTGAGTCAACCACCTCGTTCGCTTTGTCCACGGAACCGTTGTAGTTTACGATGACATACGCTCCTTCGGCTGCAAGTCCCTGTGCTATAGCTTTTCCAATTCCTCTGCTCGCACCTGTAACAACAGCTATTTTTCCTTCTAACAACATAGTATTCCTCCATTCCGGAGCGTAGCGACGGAGTGGCGACACGAATATCCAATTCGTGTCTGCCATCAGGGGCTATTTGTGACGCTCCGGAACAAATAGCCGTGCGAAAAATCGGCATTTCAATGCGATTTTTCACACTATCCTCCTTGACGGGAATTTATCATATCTATGAAAATTCACACTATTTAATTGATCAAAAATAATTATCTACATCCTCGATTGTTGCAACCTGATATGTAGTAATCTCCACGCCCAGATCCTTGGCTATTTTTTTGTTGAATCCGGCAAGAGTCTTTCCCGGGCCGATCTCGTAGAAAGTATCAACTCCGTCTTTTACCATTGATTCTACGCATTGCTGCCAACGAACCGAATTTGAAAGCTGCTTGACAAGAAGCGGTTTTATCTGATCCTTGTCGGTCACATACTCTCCTGTCACATTGGCAACATATGGGAATTTCATATCATTTATGCTGATCTCATCAAGGACTGCAGAGAGCTTTGTCCCCGCTCCTTCAAGAAGCTTAGAATGAAAAGGTCCGCTCACATTGAGGATGACAGCTCTTTTTGCTCCGGCTTCCTTAAGCTTGTCAGCCGCTTCAGCAACCTGTTTTGTCTCACCCGAGATCACGATCTGACCGGGGCAGTTGTAGTTAGCTATCTGAACCTTGTCAAATCCCGCTATTTCTTTTTCTATATCAGAGGCTTCCATTCCGAGGATAGCAGCCATGCCGCCTTCTCCCGCAGGTACCTCCTCCTGCATGTATATTCCTCTTTTTCTGACAACCTTTGCCGCATCGATCGCATCCATAGCGCCGTTTGCAACCAAAGCACAGTACTCACCGAGACTCAGACCTCCGGCAACATCCGCCTTTGCTCCGCGCTTTTCCATTTCCTTGAGGATTGCAACGCTTGTTGTCAACAGGCATACCTGCGTAAATTCAGTTATATTGATATCCTCATTTTCTTCGAAACAAAGGGCTTTCAGATCAAGTCCTACTGCCTCGCTTGCATCGTCAAACATTTTTTTTGCAAGCTCGGAATTGTTGTAAACGCTCTCGCCCATTCCGACTTTTTGCGCGCCCTGTCCCGGAAAAATAAACGCCGTTTTTCCCATTTTTCATAATCTCCTGTTATATTTCACCGGAAATTCCCGGTAATTTACATAATTCAAAAATAAACAGACACCAAGCGGGAGTACTCCCTGCCTGGTGTCAAATATATACATTTGCTACAAATTACTCGATTCCTTTTTCTTTAAGGAAGTTGATCACATCGCCTACTGTAGAGATGTTCTCAAGGTCGTCTGTAGGAATCTCAACATCGTATTCCTCTTCGAGTGCCATGATCAACTCATAAAGATCAAGTGAATCTGCTCCAAGATCATCTTTGAAAGAAGATGATTCTGTGATGCTGTCTGCATCAACGCTCAACTGGTCAGCAATAAGCTCCTGCATTTTTTCTAACATAACTTTTTTCTCCTTTTTGAAAAATATTCCAAATCCGGATCACAGATGCCATTATCTGCAATCAAGTGATATTTTAACTTAAAAACATTCCTTTGTCAACAACATATTGTGAAATGTTTTCAAATCACGCAATATCAAGCCTGTTCGCCCACCATCATCAGCATTATCTCGTTACTTCTCTTCATAAATTCTGTCATTCTTTCCGGCGGAAGAGGCTGATGAGCTATGAGTGCGAGGTCATACAGCTGTTTGGCAACTGTTTCGGTCTTGTCTGATTTTTTGTTCTCCATCACATATTTGACAAGGTCGTTGTTTGCGTTTAGGACAAGTGTCTGTCCCATCGTATCAAGTCCCATATCGAGTCCCATACCGTTTACGGAATACATCTTCATCATATCCTGCATTCTTCTTGTTTCCTCAGAAAGAGTTATCATTGAAGAAACATCTTTGTTTTTGAGACTCTCTACTTTTACTTCGAGCTTATCATTTCCCGTGGCTTTTTTGAAAAGCTCTGAAAGCTCTTCGGTTTCTTTTTCAACATCGATATCAGCCGCATCATCAGTAAATGTATCCGTGATATCCGCATCTATACGAACGAATTTCACTCCGTCCTCATCCCTTGATTCAAGTGATGAAATGAAAGGCTGATCGATGGAATCAGGAAGAACTACAGCATTTAAGTTCTGCTCACGGAAAAGGTTTACATACTGACTCTGCTGCACCATATCGGTAACGTAGTATACAGTCTTTTTCGGAGGCTCTTTTTCCTCTTTTTCCTCTTCGTCCTCTCCCGTTCCTTCAACAGTATTTCCGTCGGCATCGACAACCTCCGGTGTTTCCTCATCCGCTCCTTCGGCGTTGTCCTCTGCTTCATCCGTCTTGTCCGGCTCTACACCCTCAAGGTATTCGGAAAGTGTGCTGTACTTCCCGTCAAGATCCTTGAAAAGTACATATTCTTTGATCTTTTCGCGGAATTTTTCATCGCGCAGGCATCCGAATTTGATAAACGGACTGATATCATCCCAATATTTTTCATAATTCTCTCTGTCGGTCTTGCACATTCCCGAGAGCTTATCCGCAACCTTTTTGGTTATATAATCAGATATTTTTTTCACAAATCCGTCGTTTTGCAGTGCCGAACGGCTTACATTAAGCGGCAGATCCGGACAATCTATAACACCTTTTAAAAGAAGCAAAAACTCAGGTATTACTTCTTTTATATTGTCTGCGATAAACACCTGATTGTTGTACAGCTTTATCATTCCGTCGATATTCTCGTACTCGATATTTACCTTCGGGAAGTACAGTATTCCTTTCAGATTAAACGGATAATCCATGTTTAAGTGTATCCAGAACAATGGCTCCTTGTAATCATTAAACACCTTGCGATAGAAGGCCTTATAGTCATCATCACTGCACTCGTTCGGATGCTTTGCCCAAAGCGGTGTGGTGTCACTGATAGAAACCTCTCTTTTGATGATCTTGGCTTTTTTGATCATCCTTTTGGGCTCATCTTTTTTGTCCTTATCTTCTGACGGCGGAGCATAGGATTTTTCTTCTTCCTCGAATTCCTCCACAACCTCATCGGTATCGAGAACCTCGTCGGCGTTTATCGTCTGATACTCCGGCTCGGCGTTTGCCTTTGTCAGGTATATCTCAACCGGCATAAACGAACAGTACTTCTCGAGCACCTCCTTCACGCGGTACTCATTTGCAAATTCATAGCAATCCTCGTTCAGATGAAGAATAATAGTCGTTCCGACCTCGGCCTTATCCGACTCATCCAGCTCAAATGTGAGTCCTCCGTCGCTCACCCAATGAACAGCCTGTGCACCTTCCTTATATGAAAGTGTGTGGATCTCTGCCGAATCCGCAACCATAAATACCGAATAAAATCCGAGTCCGAAATGTCCTATGATCTGCTCAGAATCAGCCTTGTCCTTGTACTTCTCAAGGAAGTCAGCAGCTCCCGAGAATGCGATCTGGTTGATATACTCTTTCACTTCGTCGGCTGTCATTCCGATTCCGTTATCAGTAAAGCTGACTGTTTTTTCCTCGGGGTTTACCTCAACATCGATTCGTGGCTTGTAATCATCGGGAAGCTTTGCCTCGCCGATCATGTCGAGTTTTTTCAGCTTAGTTATGGCGTCCGACGCGTTGCTTATGACCTCTCTGATAAAAATGTCCTGGTCGGAATACAGCCATTTTTTGATGATAGGAAAAATGTTTTCCGAGTTGATTGCTAGATTTCCGCTTTCTCTTTCCATTGTTGTTTCCTCCGTTTGATAAATCATTTAG
>CAMVCQ010000109.1 GCA_947166015.1 uncultured Lachnospiraceae bacterium | reverse complement strand
CTATTTATAAACATTTTATGAAAAATTTCCTCTAATGGATAAGTCAAAACCCCCAGCACAGCAAATACTGCGGTTGCTATTCCCCATCCAATGGTCCATTTTTTTGCACTGTCTATCTCATCCGCATTATCCGGATCGGCTTTCATATTCGCCGTAGCTCTCGAGGTCATAGCTGCGTTTTCTGAAAACATCGAGCGGTCCACATCCTCATAAACTGATACCACACCTGCTTCGTCGATCTGTTTTTGGGTGTCTTTTAAAGTCTCTGCATACTCAGATGCTTTTTCTTTTTCTGATCTGCGGATCAAAGCCGCCTGGATCAGTGATGACATTTCCGAGAAATCAAGTATTTTCCTTTGTCCTTCCGATAGCGCATACGCTAACGGATAGAGATTTTTGATGTTTTTCTCAAAGGATGCCGTAGGAACCTTGAAATAATCATAAACTGTTTTCTTTCCGTATGGGAACGACTTGGCAAGCTTCACCGCTTCAACATTTTTTGCGCTCTCAGTCACCTCCATAAATTCATCAGCATCATCGAATTCACCGTCAAACTCATCTACTTTCTTTTCCTCGTCCGCAGTATCGGTAAATATTTTTCGGATATCTCCCCAGTTTGCAAGAAGCTTTCCGGCAGTCTCATCGAGTTCCGTTTCAACGATAGTCTCTACCTCAGCCTTTTTCTCGCCACTTACACTACTCGTGTTGAATCGTTCTTTTGCATACTGCTTTACTACTGCATTGTACGAGGATACCTTTGACAAACGATCTATCCAAGTTTTTCCGTTGTCATTGGCTTTTTCCACTGCATACGAAAGTGTATTAAAAATGTTTGCAAGGATATATGTATTTCCTGTTGCCAGGATCTCAAGCATCTGTTCTTCATCTATATCTCCCAAAAAGAGCTCACCGATCAGTTTGTTGCTGTCATCGTCACGGTACATATTAAAAATGTCGTGTACGAGCTTTGCACTAAAATCATCTTTTTTATAATTATCCGCGTACTCATTGATAGCAGCTTTTAAATTATTGTATAGATTTTTTGCATCGGTTTTATTGTTCTCTATTCGTTTTTTCAAGTCCGAATAAGAGTACTGCCCAAGCATGTTCATAGTCTTCATATCACGGATGGCTTTTTTCTTGTCATCTGTTCTTTTTATACCCATATATACAGCCTGGTCACCGCGTTCGTTGAAAAAACTGCCGGCTTTCTCGTTCAGGTTCTGATCGATCACTTCGTATCCGGCATCGGTAAGTATCTGCTTTGCCTTGGATTCATCCTTATCTACAGCCAGACGAACCTCCTCCACATACTTGGCATCCTTGTCTGCCGCCTTTGCTACAGTCGCAGTGCCAACCGGTGCCATAGTCTGCAATGGATTCACGCACGCCATCAAAGCGATCAGTCCTGCTGCTATTCCTCTTTTGATGATTCCTGTTTTCTTCATTATCATAAGCTTCCTCCAATCCGGTGAGATGTGATGCCATAAATATGAATTCCAGCTATCCTACTGTCACCTGCTTTGTTTGAGATAGATGATACATCCATCAAAAATGTGTCTCTATCATCATAACCGACAAACAGATTGCGTCGGTTGCATTTTTTAATCAAAATGTGTGTCATTTTGCATTATAACACACTTTTGCTCTGAAATAAAGGTTTTATCGAACATTTTTATTAGTGTATAATTTTTTTTTGCTTATTGCTTTTAAACGTCAAATATGCTAAAATCAGTTATTATTCAAGAATTTAAACAAAAAATTATCCAAATAGGGAGGTTCGTCATGAAAAGGATACTTGCAAAAGGTTTGGCAGTAATGATGCTTGTAACGCTTCTTGCACCCTCGGTTTACGGGGGCAGCGTAGCAGAGGCAGCGTCAAAAAAAGCAAAGCTCAGCTCAACTCACAGTGTACTTGAGCGAGGCAAAAAAAAGACACTAAAGGTAAAGAAAAACGGCAACAAGATTTCTAAGATCACTTGGAAATCGACAAATACCAAGGTGGCAAAAGTCTCCTCCAAAGGTATAGTCACAGCTACCGGAGCCGGCTCCGCTACCATCAAAGCCAGCTTCAAGGCAAACAGCAGCAAAAAGAAAACTACGCTTAAATGCAAGGTAGATGTCTTTGTTTGGAAAACAGCAAAGGATACCGCGATCACTGACGCGATCAGCAAGCTTGTAAAAAAAGTCGATGATTCTACCGACGGCACAACTTTTGTACCTCAGGAATTACTCGCGACTCAGACAGATATCGGACAAAGCTATCGAATTCTGTGCAGCTTGACCAAGGTAACCACCGATCCCAAAACATACAATTCCATACTGGAGATCAACACGACTAAGGATGGAAAGTTGAGCGGATTCAAGGTTATCGCTGAGACAGAGGGCCTGTTTAAAAATGCTCCGATAGCGACTGACATCTCGATGACTCAGATCGCTTTTGATCCATCATGGCAGTATGGAGACTGCGCGAAGATAACAAGCGGTATCGCTACTTTTTATAAAAACAAATCAAAGGACGCAAAAGAAAAAACTGTTTGCATAAACGCCGGACACGGGACCGAGGGCGGAACGGCCGTAAAGGTCCCCTGCCATCCTGACGGAAGCCCCAATATCGTTTCCGGAAGTACAACTGCCGGAAGTACTGAGACAACAGCGGTTTCGGCCGGCATGACATTTTTGGACGGGACACCTGAACCGGTTGGGACACTGAAGGCAGCTATGGCGACAAAAAACGTTTTATTGAATAACGGCTATAGTGTACTGATGATACGCGAGACTGATGATGTGCAGCTCGACAACATAGCACGAACACTTATCGCAAACAACAAAGCGGATTGCCACATCGCGATCCACTACGACGAGGGCACCTCAACGACAAGAGATGTCGGAGCATTTTTCTGTAGCATCCCGGATAACGAGGATTACAAAAACATGGAGCCGGTCAAGACCTGGTGGCAGGAGCATATGAAGCTTGGAGATGCCTGTATAGAAGGACTGGTAAATGCCGGACTCACGAAAAAAGGTAACGGACGGTTGGATATGGATCTGACTCAGACATCGTTTAGCACGGTTCCGTCTATCGACCTCGAGGTCGGCAATCAGGTATCACTTTTGACGGACAAACGACTTGCTATGGTCGCAAAAGGAATCCTCAACGGACTCAATCTGTACTTTGGGTACAGCAAAGCTCCTTCTACGCCGACACCAACTACAAAGCCGACCGCTTCTCCGGCTGACGGCGCGGGCAACCTCACTTATCAATCAGACGTTACATATGAGATGACGCGATACACCTACTGGGCAAAGCGTGCAGGTGATGCCGACAAGGTCCTGATGAGTGAGAAAGAAATCCGCGAAAAGAATCAAAAGGTCATATCTGATCCCACGACAAATATGTATGACCTGAAAAACATATCTATGGAATTCAGCACAACCCCTGAAGCACGCAGAGATCAGATTGCCGAGTCAACGATCAAAGACATCACAACTCGTATAGGAACCAAAAAATCAATTGTTGTGGACGGCGTCACGTATGATAAAGCGGCGATAGATAAATGGTTTGCTGAGATAAAGAAAAACATTTCCGATGCGGATGTATCAAACTTCACTCAGAAAAAATATGCAATCTGTACGAAGCGCGCCGATCAATGGATGGCGCCGAATTCCAAACCCGTCGGATGGAGTGCAACCGATCCGGATGACGAATTTGTCAACTCGTCGATAAATGTAAACGAACCATTTATCATCGATATGGTAACAGCAGATGGTAAGTTCTATCATGGGTATAACACGAATTGCTCAGGCTGGGTGGAGTCAGATCACTTTGCTATTTGTGATGACAAAAACACCTGGATAGCTCAGTGGGATCCGGCTTTCGATCAGGCTCTGGTGGTGACAACAAGCCATATAACATTGGAAAAATCCTATATGGATCCGGCCACATCAGAGGTCGACCTGATGCTGGGTACAGTCCTTCCTCTTGTTCCGTCAGACCAGCTTCCGGAGTTTGTAGGCGAGCGTGCCACCTGGTATAACTATGTAGTATGGTTGCCGACACGCGGCAGTGACGGAAAGCTCGTGCGTACCTACGCTTTGATAAGCGAGCATCACAACGTGAGCGTGGGATATCTACCTCTGACAACGAAAAATATCCTCAAGGTTGCTTTCAGTTGCCTGGGTGACCGCTACGGCTGGGGTGGTATGCTAAATGCCATGGACTGCTCTATGTACACAAGGTCTATCTATAAGTGCTTCGGACTGGAGCTTCCGAGAAATACAACTTGGCAAAGAGATATGCCTACCTACAAGGTTGAGATGGGTCCTATGGTTGATAGCGAAAAAAGAAAAGCGATAAGCAAGCTCCCCGTGGGGACACTATTGATGTTTTCGGGGCATATCACGATGTATATCGGAGAAGTAGACGGAAAGCAGTATGTCATAAGCGACCTTGGATCGGCATCAGAAACTGAAGCAAGCATAGGTCCGACTGTGGCTCCAAAAAGCAGATATTGCGTTTCCATAAACTCTCTGGATGTACGCCGCGCCGCCGGCACGACCTGGCTTACCGAACTCCTGACCGGCATAGTTCCGTTCAAATGATGGATAACACACAAAAAGGCTACGGGATCTTTCCCGTAGCCTTGATTCACTTTTTAGTCTACCCGGTTTGCGACCATAACAAGCAACCGACAGTTGTATGCCCGGGCAGCCGAACCCCTCCTTTGGAGGCTTGACAAAACGAGGGCTAAAACTCAAGTTTCATCTGCTTTTCTATCCAACTTACCTGCTTTGCAATATGTATTTCATCCTCAGGATTCAGATGCCCTATCAACAAAGGAGATGCAGGATCATGCTCTGACATGTTCTTT
>CAMVCQ010000108.1 GCA_947166015.1 uncultured Lachnospiraceae bacterium | reverse complement strand
TGAGCGAGTTTGAGAATATGTCAAGAGAAGAACTGGAAGCCGAGATATCTGAATTAGAATCAGAAGCAATAAAGGAAAGAGACCGTATTCGCCGCGAAGAGGCGCTTGCATCTGTCTGAATTATGAGAGGTAGCCAAATGGTTACCTCTTTTTTTGCAGGGCTCTTACTATTTTGCTTTAAATTCATTTAGCAAAAGAAATAGCAAGCTGATTTTGATGAATAATAGGTTATTTTTGCAAAACCTATTGCATTTATGAGGGGGGTATGGTACTATCAAAATGGTTGAACAATATCTAAAAATGATGCATTCAGCCACATAATAACGCGTTGGGCGAGAAGGATGGTGGTGTCTATGAAGAGAATCAAAAAAACGATTGCCGTTATGCTTGCGTTTGGTATGTTGGCATCCGGCGTAGGGACAGGGGATGAGCAGGCTGCCGAAGCAAAAGCAGCAAAAAAACCGTCAATTGCGAAGAAAGCTACTGTGATGGAGGGACAGGAGAAATCTCTTTCCATAAAAGCATCGGGTATTAAGATCAAAAGCATATCTGTGAAGTCAAGCGACAAGTCTGTGCTGAAGGTGAAAGCAAAGAAAAAGACCAAAAGAGTGATTCTGACAGGTGTGTCAAATGGAACTGCCAAGGTTACAACCACGATCAAGGCATTAAAGAAGAAAAAAACTATGAAGTACAAGTTGACGACAACCGTTACCGTGGAGTCACTTGAGATGGCCGGATATGAAAACATCGATGTCGATTATGATGTGGATACCGGAGAAGTAATAATGAATGCATCTGTCAATATGGGATTGGCTTTGATAGATATGTTCGTTCCCGGTGGGAAGGTCATCAGTAAAGGATTGGGTTCTGTTTATTCAGATCTTCAAAAGGGAAGTAAAAAAAGTGACGGTTCGAACAATACAGAGGAAATAAAAAAACAGCTAGATTCTATATCAAAGGATATTTCATCTCTTCGAGAGGAGATTGACACGCAGTTTACATCGTTAAAAGGACAAATCGATAAAGGCTTTGAGGATCTTGAAAGTAAGATCGTAAACCAAACGATAACATCAAGTGTTGGTGAGCAGCTTGATAAACTCAGAACTTCTCTTGAGGAAACAGCATCCCAGATTGATGAAATTATGAGTGATGATGACATAAACGAAGCATCCAAGGCTGTATATATTGCTGATTTGATCGGTAATAATTCTGATTGGACTAAATCAGATAATCTGGTATTCTTATTTAAGCATTTTATGAATTCACTGAGCACTGCTACTTTCAAAAATCAGGATGCGGATACAGACCTCTTTGATGTCGCATTTAAGCAAGCTTATAATAATATGAAAAATGAAATAATGTTTTCTACGGAAGCAAAACCATTATCCGATAAATACATTCAAAAGGTTATGCTTTTGGGATTAAATGCTTATTCAGTAATTTCGATTTGTTTGAAGGCGCATCAACTTGTAAGTACAATTAAACCGGAAGATGTGGATGATGAAACAGCCAAAGCAAGATTAGGAACCACTAAGTCGCGGGCAAACAGTGTAAATAAGGAGATCGAGCGGATTACCGAAAAAATGTTTGATGCAGAAAAAAGCTATAGTGTAACATATCATTTGAATAAATACCTGAATATGTCCCCGGTTTTTACAGATAAGGGGAAGATTTCAAAAACCTACAAAAAGCAGTTAAAAACAGTGACTGTTAATAAAGGAGAAACTCAAAAATGGTATTATGATACATGTGTAGATTTAATGAAGGGAGCCGGGTTTGATTTTAATACGGGAGGCGATTTTGGGTTTGGAACTCTGGCGGGGGGCATGGATTTGATAGTCTATGTGCTTGAAAAAGACATGTCTTTAAAAGATTATTTGAGTGAGGTTGGATTTGATACTTCCGGAATTGATGATGACACATTTTTTGCCTTTCATATAGATGCAAAGGAAACTGATGACGGGGTTTTTGACAAGGTTTATGCTAATGGATTCTATTGCAGAAAACGCAAGCAGTTTGAATACATAGATTACAATGAGTTTAGATACGACAATGGAGATTATGTAATAAAGTTATGTCCTGCCGAGAATGAAACGAAGCTTTGCTTTTTCGAATTGGAATCATAGAGATGCAAAAAAAAGAGAGGTGTACATGAACAAAAGCATTTTGAAACGAATCACTGCCCTACTGCTCATTTTTTCTCTAATGCTGGCTATAGCTCCGACATCGCAGGCGGCTAAAAAGAAGACCACGATCAAGTTGAAGTCCGTGGACGTACCCACCTACTATCTGTCGACTGAGAACAGACTGACAATGACACTGTATTTCAAAAACGGCGGAGATATCCCGTATATCGCACTGGAAGAGTGGCCTGTGTTTTTCAGGATGGCAAATAAATCCTATGATGAGGATTACAAGATCACCTGTAAGACAAAGAAAAACACTTTTAGTTACATCAAAAAAATAGTGAATAATGATACAATCGAGAAGTATGATGCGACATTCGATTTTAAAAAGAAAACGCTTCATTTTTTGGATAAGAATGCGTTTTTCAGGAGGAAGGATAATTCCTTAACGGGGGCGGATTCGATATCGCCCTCGTTAAAACCGCTTTTTAAAAAGACTGATGCCTCATATAACAAATACGGTAGTGAGATCACGATCAATCTGAAAAAATATGGTATTGATATCTTTACTAAAAACGGAGTGCACTATATCCCCTTGCAAACGCTGAGTGATCTGTTTTTCTCTGTAGGGATGGGAGCCTATATGACATATAACGGCAAAGCCTTGTTTTTCTCAGCATCTTCATCAATGCCGTCGGATATGCTTGAGGAATATCAAAAAGGTAAAAAAGTAAAACGGAGCAAGGCCTTTGCGAAATTCAATTACGGTGAGCTTTGTATGGCTCTTGATTATCTGTACGGCGCACAGGAGACACATCAGATCAAAACCTTTGATGGGTTTTTCTACGATTCCGGACTGGACATGTACTTGAAGCATACAGATGATGCGTTTGTGGATGCGGGTGTATATTATACGATCAATTATTATTTTGACGACCTTCACAGCGGATTTGGGAATTTTTCATATAATTCCTCATTCAACACAGATACGGAAATGATGATGGAACTATATAGTCAGCCCAAGGGTGTATCAACAGCAGAATATATCAAGAAACGCGAAAAGTATGCCAACGCGTATGCACAGTATCAGCCGAACGGTACGAAAAGCTATGAGGAGGTCGACGATACGGCATATATCAAATTCGACAGTTTTCGGTATAGGTCAGGAGGGTACACATCGGTGCCGACGGAAGATGAGATCGATAATGACTGCATCCGTCTGATGCAGTATGCCTGCAACCGAATCCTTCGGAACAAAAGTCCGGTCAAAAGGGTTGTCCTCGATCTGTCTATGAACGGAGGAGGTGCAAGCTCCGCGGCTATGTATGTAATGGGAACATTTCTCGGAGAGGCAGCTTTTGCAGTAAGGGATGTAAAAACAGGTGCTTCGAGCCACTCTTCTTACAAAATCGATACGAACCTTGACGGTGAGTTCGATTCACGTGACACGCTTGACGGAAAGGGATTGGAGCTTTACTGTATTATCTCACCGGTTACCTTTTCAAGTGGAAATCTGGTCGCATGCAGGTTCAAGGAGTCAGGTGATGTGACGCTGATAGGTAAGCAGTCGGGTGGGGGTTCCTGCAGCGTACAGCCACTGTGTACTGCGAGTGGGACGACATTTCAGATAGCAGGTCCTTTACAGATCAGCTTCGACAAAAACGGCTCACTCTACGATGTTGACCGGGGCGCTGATCCGGATGTGTATGTAAAGGATGTCGGAAGACTGTATGACAGGAAATATGCGAACGAGGTGTTAGACGACATCAGGTGATTATTATATTGAATCAATACAAAGTATAATTTGCCCGGAATGAATCCGGAGATAAGGAGGATTACATGAAAAGTTTCAGAACAAAGGTAGTAACAGCAGTTGCGGTAGCAGCAATGGCGTTGAGCTGTATGGGATGTCTTAATACAAAAGTTGCCGAAGGCAAAAGTGCTGCCTCGGGAATAGTGGAGCAGATACACGAAGCGTCAGAGAAGGTCGGGAAAAAGGTATCAGTAAAGCTGACTGATATACCGGCAGATGAAGTGAGTGCAAGTGACGGCTACGCTACACTTGTGAAGGAAAAAGATTATGGAACGGAGGAAGAGCCACAATTCTACAGGTTTACTGCACTTGCTGATCAGGAGGGAAAACTGGTGTTTCCATACAAGTGCAGCCGGATGTGCAAGTATTCAGTCATGGATGATGTTATCTCTTTTTCACAGGAGTATCCTTCGGGGACAAGGGAGTATATCTATGATGGAGAGGTCGAGTATTGCAGATACTATGATATGGATAAAAATGAGCTGTTTGATTCAAAGTTAAAAACAGCTGCTTATTGTGAAGCAGGTATGATCTCAAATTCCAATGCAATATATGATAAAAACGGAAATCTGATATATGAAATCCCATCCGATTTGCTGGACGCCTCTGTTTGGTGGAAGGGGTCATCCTCCTTTCCCAAGCTGAATGGATATCCGAAGATTAAATGTAATTTCGAATACAATATGATCAAACTCGACTATCCGGGTGAGTATAACCTGATACCGTTTGAAAGTGCGATAACCATGAAAGATAAACTGGAACTCCCTGATTTGAGCGGGACAAAATGGGAAGCAGAAAAGGATTATATGGGGTATTTCCTTGAAAACTCTGTTAAGGATGGGAAGATCTCCGGATATATCGATACCACCGGTAAAATTGTGATCCCTCAGTCCTTCGCAAAGTGTGGTCCGTTTCATGAAGGTTTGGCATGGGTGATGGCTTCGGATGGTATAAAAAAACCGGAAGTTATTTCGTCTGAGGGTGAAGTAATTAG
>CAMVCQ010000107.1 GCA_947166015.1 uncultured Lachnospiraceae bacterium | reverse complement strand
CGCGGCCCCGACCTTGGCAAGGTCGTGCTCTACCAACTGAGCCACTCGCGCATGTTTTTCAAACACAAGTGGTATTATACCGATTTATGACGGCTTTGTCAAGTGTTTTTTTGATTTAAGCGCAACTTTTCTCACTGGCATATTAGGATCATTCTTTTTCAAGCAGTTCACGGTATATATCTCTTTTGGATACCCCTCTGTCTTTGGCGACGCGTTTCATAGCTTCTTTTTTATCCATCCCCTGCGACAGATATATCTCCATGTGCTCTTTTAGATCCATATCACTCCAGGCCTTTTGCTCTTCAGCCTCTATTTCGAAAGCATCGCGTCCTTCGACCACGATGACAAACTCTCCCTTGGGTTCATTTTTCTGATAATGCTCGGCCGCGTCAGACAGCGATTCAAACTGCAGTGCCTGCTCGTGCTTTTTGGTAAGCTCTTTGCAAACCGTAACAGCCCGATTGCCTGCTGCTTCCCCCGCAGCTTCTGCCAGCACTCCAAGCGTTTTTACAAGCCTGTGCGGTGCTTCATAAAAAACAGTTGTCACTGTCGTATCGCGAAATCTCTCAAGCACGGCTTTTTGCTCTTTTTTGTCCTTGGGCAAAAATCCTTCAAAAGTAAACCTTCTAGCGTTCATACCGGAAAGAGTTAGAGCTGTGGTAAATGCTGTTGCTCCGGGAAGTGAAGTCACCTCCACTCCCGCTTCGATACAGGCTTTTACCAGGTCCTCTCCCGGATCTGATATAGCAGGGGTCCCTGCATCAGTCACCACTGCTATATCCTCGCCATTTATCATTCTATCAACCAAAACAGGTGTCATCTCATATCTGTTATGCTCGTGATAAGCAACCATAGGCTTTTTGATATCATAGTGATTCAAAAGCTTTATGGTCTGTCTCGTGTCCTCAGCAGCGATAACATCAACAGACTTAAGCGTCTCAAGTACACGAAGTGAGATGTCACCCAGATTTCCTATCGGAGTTGCACATACATATAACATAATCAAACCAACTATCAATCAATATTTTCCTTGTTCACACCATAGGTTGCATAATACATATCTATCGCAAGTTTGATATCATCATCTATCACGATTTTTCCGCCGCATTCTTTTTTGTACAGCCTGTCTATGACCTCAGCCATAGTTACGATCGCAGCAGTTTTGAAACCATAGGTCTTTGATATCTCATCAAGCGCTGTTCCCTCTCCGGTCGCACCCATTTCAAGCCTGTTTAGTGATACTATAAGTCCGACAACATCGACTGATGCCTGTTCTTTTAATATCGGATAAGTCTCCTCTATCGATTTTCCGGATGTAGTCACATCCTCTATCATCACAACTCTGTCGCCGTCTTTTAGCTTACTTCCCAAAAGTATCCCGGTATCCCCGTGATCTTTGACTTCTTTTCGATTTGAACAATATCTGATCTGCTTTCCATACAATTCGTCATAAGCTATAGCTGTTGTTACGGAAAGCGGGATTCCTTTGTAAGCAGGACCGAAAAGCACATCAAAATCATCTCCGAAATTCTCGTGAATAGCAGTTGCATAGTAGCGTCCCAGCCTTTTTAGCTGAGAGCCTGTCACATACGCTCCGGCATTCATAAAAAACGGAGATTTACGACCGCTTTTAAGTGTAAAATCTCCGAATTTCAACACATCGGACTCAACCATAAACTCAATAAACTCTTCCTTGTAATTACTCATTTTTTACCTCCAACTTTTATTGTTTCAAAGCTTCGCAAGCGCAGCTTCTACAGCCTCTCTCTCGCTATAATGGTGCTTCACACCGTTTATCTCCTGATACTGCTCGTGACCTTTTCCAAGCAGCACGATCATATCTCCGGGTTCAGCATTTACTACAGCGTGTTCAACCGCTTTCATGCGATCTTCTATCACAACATATTTACCGTCGGTTTTTTTCATCCCGACCATGATATCCTCAACTATATCATCAAACTTTTCTGTCCTTGGGTTATCACTTGTAATAATGCACATATCGGCTATTTTTCCCGCAGCTTCTCCCATCTCATATCTTCTGAGCTTACTTCTGTTTCCGCCGCATCCAAATATGGCAATAAGTCTTTTTGGCTCGTATCCACGCAAGGTATTCAGCACGCTTTCCGTACTCACTCCATTATGGGCAAAGTCAATAAGTACCGAAAAATCCCTGCCTGTAGGAACAGCCTCAACACGGCCTTTCACTTCGACTTTTTTTATGGCTTCGATTATATCAGAATCACTTATTCCCAAAAGAGTACCTACCGTGATAGCACATAGAGCATTGTAGACATTGAACATTCCCGGCAGTCCTACTACCGCTCTCGCATTTATAAGCCCCGTGAGCAAAAAACTCATTGACAGGTCATCATCCTTTGCCACATGCTCAACATTCCTTGCGACCAGGTCTCTTTTCCCTGTATATCTTTTGATAGTTTCTTGGAACTGTTCATCATCAATGTCGGGTATCTTTGTCTCATTGCCTGCGATCCCATAGGTCTTTATGATACAATGCGCGCCCTCTATGATGCCTGCAGTATGCATGTCATCAGCATTAAAAACGCCGACATTGCACATATCAAAAACTCTCGCTTTGCAGCTTAAATAATCCTTGAAATCCTTGTGCTCTTTGTCACCGATATGATCCGGTGTTATGTTTGTAAACACACCATAATCAAAGTGCATCCCCGCAACACGGTCCATCATCACGCCCTGCGAGCTCACCTCCATCACAAAGCACTCGCAACCTGCTTCATATATATCAGCTATGTACTCCTGCAGGTCGTATGATTCCGGAGTCGTGTGCTCGATAGGTGTTATCCTGTCTCCTATCGCCACTCCTATCGTACCTATTATACCGCATTTTTTACCTGCTTTTTCAATTATATTTTTTATCAAAAATGTCGTGGTCGATTTGCCCTTGGTACCGGTTATACCTATAGATGTCATTTTTTTCATGGGATGATCAAAGTAGTTCTGAGAAATAAGGCTCAAAGCCTTTCTGCCGTTTTTGACCTTGATAACGGTAATCCCCTCCGGGATATCCGCGACATCCTTTTCAACAACTATTGCAGCACATTTTTGTTCTATTACATTTGGGATGAATTTATGTCCGTCAACAACGGTTCCCGCTATGGCAACAAAAAGAAATCCCTCACTTACTTTTCTCGAATCATAAGCAACATCTTTTATCGATGTTTTTATGTCTCCCTGAAGGATTTCATGCTCTACTCCGTCAAGTAGTTTTTCAAGTATTATTTCTTTTTTTGTAGCCATTTTTTTACATCCCTCCCTGTATAAACTATCTGTTATAATTAAGTAGATAATATTTAACTATTATTATATTATTTAATTATTATATTATTCCATACTTGATAAGTGCATTTTTGATCCCGTCTTTCATCACGGGATCAGTCACATAGTCAACCGAATCAAATATCTCCGGATTGCCGTCTCCCATTGCAACGGAAATATGTGTAAATCCGAGCATCGGCAGGTCATTTTTGCTGTCTCCGAATCCAAAAGTAGCCTCTTTTGATACCCCCAGGTACTCACAAATATATTGTATTCCCGTTGCCTTTGAAAATCCTTTTGGCACTATCTCATAAAAATTCGGATCACGCACTATGAAATCAAATCTGTCCTCGTATTTTTTCCTGAACGAAGCCATATCCGAAGACTCATCGAACCACAGCGCCATCTTGTCATACTTGTATTCATCGGTGCTTCCGATAGTCTGTACGGCCATTTTTCCATAGAACGAATTCTCTTTTCTTATCCTTACTACATTGTCTATCCACGGGTCCGGTCTGAAATAAGTATACACTGCCCCCTCGAGAACTCCGTCGATATGATATTTCATCACATCCTCGGCGATCTCTTTTGCAGGCTCTGCAGGGATCATTCTATGGATAAGCTCCTCATCCCGATATATGATATGAGTTCCACATCCGCCTACCATCCCGTCAAAACCGATATCAAGGATCTCCTTTGGCCAGATAGCCTTGCATCTGCCGGTACACAAAAAAATGTTATGCCCGTTTTCCTTCGCCCTGTGAAGAGCTTCTATCGCACTTTCCGGAACCACTTGCTCGTGATTGTCAAGTAATGTCCCGTCAATATCAAAAAACAAAAGGTATTTATCCATCTATATCAGTCCTGATCATTTTTCTTTATTTCTCTGTGTCTTCCTACATACATATATGCAGGGCGGATTATTTTTCCTTTGTTTACAAGCTCTTCGAGTCTGTGTGCGCTCCACCCTGATATCCTGGATATCGCAAAAATAGGTGTATACAGCTCTCTTGGGATTCCAAGCATCTTGTAAACAAATCCACTGTACATATCGACATTTGCGCAGACAGGCTTTCTTCCTTTGTGGCGCTCAAGTATCATATCTTTGGAAATGTTTTCTATCCTGTCATACAGGTTGAACTCCTCAACCATATCTTTTTCCTGTGAAAGCTCTTTGGCAAGCTTTTTGAGGATCACCTGACGTGGGTCGGAAAGCGTGTAGATAGCGTGACCCATACCGTAAACCAATCCGCTGTGGTCAAATGCCTCACCGGAAAGAGCCCTTTCTATATAATCCTTCACGGCATCGTCACTTTTCCAATCGCAGGTAGTTAGTATCTCATCGTACATCTGCTGTATCTTTAGGTTTGCGCCGCCGTGTCTTGGTCCTTTGAGCGACGCGATGGATGCAGAAATAGCCGAATAAGTATCCGTCCCCGATGATGTCACGACATGGTCTGTAAATGTCGAGTTGTTTCCACCGCCGTGATCTGCGTGCAATACAAGCGCAACATCAAGCGTTGCCGCCTCGAGCGGTGTAAACTTACCGTCCGGGCGAAGCATACGCAATATATTTTCCGCCGTCGAGTAATCCTTCCTCGGTTGCCTGATGATCAGGTCCGCATTTTTCATATAATGAGCATAAGCCTGGTACGCATAAACCGCTATAAGCGGTAGCTTTGCGATGAGCTGCAGACACTGTCTGAACACATTTTTGGGCGAGATATCATCCGGATTTTCGTCGTATGAATACAGCGTGAGGACACTTTTTTGAAGCGCATTCATCAAATTTTGACTGGGTGCCTTCATAATGACATCCCTTACAA
>CAMVCQ010000106.1 GCA_947166015.1 uncultured Lachnospiraceae bacterium | reverse complement strand
GCATCTCAAAGGGGAACTCTATCCCATAAAATCCTACAGTAAATTTACGCGGCCATTTGAGAATTAACGGATTGCGTTTGATTTGCCGTTGTGATATAATGGTCGGAAAGGAGTGGATTGAGTTATGTTTTCAAAAGAGAATGTAAACAGTGGAAGACAGGTGGAATTGGATCTGGCAAAGTGCATGTCCATTGTGTTTATGATCTTTCTGCATTGTCTGATGGTTACGACGGGATTTAACAATGCAGTAAGCCCGTATATGTCAAAGGCTATCGGACAGCTTCTGGGCGGACCGTTTGCGGCGCCGGTGTTCATGTTTTCTATGGGTGTTGGGATCGTGTATTCCAGAAATCAGGCCCCGGGTTATCTCATTAAACGTGGTATCAAACAGCTTATACTTGGCTTGGCGGTAAATGTCGGTGAGTTTATCCTTCCGCATTTTCTTGCAGGAAAGCTTTTGGGAGAATGGGAGATATTCCCTATTGCCGGAGGCTTGTTGCTGTTTTGTGTCGACATCCTGGCATTCGCAGGAATGGCGATGATCCTGATCGGTGTATTTAAACTGCTGAAGCTTTCGCCGATTGTGATGGTAGTGATCGCGCTGGTTTTGTCTGTTGCGGGTTCATTTTTGAGGTTTACGGACTTTGACAACACTATTTTGAATCTGATTGCCGGATACTTTATAGGAAGTGCAGGCGGATTTACGGCATTTCCGTTGTTTAACTGGATACTGTTTCCGACGGTGGGAATCCTTTTCGGTGAGTACTATATCAGATGTGAGAATAAGAAAAAGTTTATGTGCGCCTGGCCTGCGGGACTTGTGATAGGCGTAGCTTATTTTGTGGTTTCGTGGTATCTTCCGCACGGATTTTTGTCAGAAACGCATCATTATTATTTCATGACAACGATCGATGTGGTGTTCTGCCTGATCAACATTTACGGTGTTATCGGATTGTGGCTTTTTGTGTCGCGATTTATGTCGGAGGGAGTCAAAAAATTCTTTTCCAAGATGAGTAGCAATGTAGATGTTATATACATCGTTCAGTGGTATCTGATCCCACTTACATACATATTTTTAAGTTTCTTTTTCGGTGGTATCGTTTTTGGTGATATCTCACTTGTTATCATTGCAATCGCAGAAATAGTTGTTTCTGCTGTGATCGCCACCGTTTACAAAAATATCAAAAAAAGATTAAGAAAGGGAAAAAGCAAATGAGAAAACAAATTAAAAGAGTAGCAGCAGTAGTATTTGCAGCACTGTTCACAGTTGGTTCTGTTTTCAGCTCACCTGCGGCACCGGTAGCTTCAGCCGAGGAACAAGAAGAAGGCGTGGGAGTGCATGCAAAGATTGAAACATTTGAAAAGAATTTTGAGCTGACAATGGAACAAAAAATATATGCGATCGATGAAATCAATAGAGCAGTATCTATAGTTACGGACAGTGACATGAGTGATCTCGAAAAGTATTATAGACTTGCTTTGTGGTTAAATGATCGTGCTACATATGATAGTGAGTTCTGGAGTGGACGCTACTATATGGAATACTACAGACATCAGTGGGATTCGTACGGTGTTTTGACTGATAAATCCGTATGTGCCGGCATAGCTATCACCTATGCGGCTCTTTGCCATGCAGCAGGATTGCCATGTAAGTTTGTCAGACTCGATCCTGCAAAAGGACTTGATCATACTATAAACTATATCCCTAACATCAATGGAAATGCGTATTATGTTGATGTCACAGAGGGAGATTTTATCCAGTCAGACGAGTGTAGCGCATTTGCGAGATCCGTTGACAAGGGTTTTGCTTATATAACAAAGGATTGTACCAATCATTCATTCGAGTACCGTGATTGGCTAGATAGATATTATGATGAGCCTGAAGCAGAAAACGAAAAAAACAAAGATAAAGACAAAGATACTTCAATTAAAAAAGAAATAATAAAAGAAAAAGAAGAGCAAGAAGAGCAAGAAGAACAAGAGGAATATAAGGATTATCAACTATGTACTCTTGGTATCAAAGGTTGTTTCAGGACAACATATCATGATTGGTTCAAAGAATACGCTCTTCACCAGGATACCGACAAGGACTTCTTTGAGGATTATGTAGAAAAAGGAAGCGGTCAGCGTGGGGTGCACTATGCGAAGTATGAGGATTATCCAAAGCAGTTTTCCGCCACCGAAAAGCCCGGAATCTGGTTCCTTGAGGACTTCTACAGAGATCCGAAAGCTGTTGAAGCTGCGCTTCGTGGCAATGTGCTGAACAAAGAGATATTCAATACAGAAGGATTAAGGGAAATCTATGATTGCAAAGATGAAAAAGAGCTTATCGAGACTGTTAAGTACGACATGTCAGCGCAAATCTTCCCATCATATGACAGTGAAACAGGAAAGATCGTTCCTGAGGAAAAATGGCTCGGACCGGATACTGATTTTGTAGTGAGCTGTGACTCCTTTGATAAGTCACAGCAAAAAGCGATGATCACCATCAAGGGAATCGGGGAATACAGTGGTTCATTTACAATTCCCGTAAAACTTAAAAAAGCCAATCCTATGAAGGTTTCAGGCAAAACTGCGACAATTAAATACAGTGATGTCAAGAAAAAGGCTCAGACCATCAAACGAGCAAAAGCGATAAGTGTCAGCAACGCTAAGGGTGCTGTGAATTACGCATTTGTTTCAGCAAAGAAGGATGAAAAAGACTTCAAAAAGTACTTCAACATCAAATCCGCTACAGGAGATGTGGTCGTTGCAAAGGGCTTGAAAAAAGGAACATACAAAGTAAAAGCCAAGGTCAGTGCAGATGGAACCAAAACCTACGGTTCATCCGGACAGAAGTCAGTGACCATCAAAGTGGTAGTTAAATAACAAAGTAAATAAATCGGAGGAAAAAAAATGTTTAAGATCAATGACAATTATTTAAAGCTTCCGGGAAGCTATCTTTTTTCAACGATTGCAAAAAAGGTTGCTGCATACAAGGAAGCTAACCCTGACAAGGAGGTTATAAGCTTAGGAATAGGAGATGTTACTCAGCCTTTGGCACCTGCTGTTATCGAAGCACTTCACAAGGCTGTCGATGAGATGAGTGTAGCTGAGACATTTCACGGATATGCGCCTGATCTCGGATACGAGTTTTTGAGAAAAGCTATTATTGATAATGACTACAAAGCAAGAGGCGTGGACATCGCACTTGATGAGATATTTATCAGCGATGGAGCAAAAAGTGATTCGGGTAATATAGTTGAGATTTTTTCAACAGACAATACTATAGCAGTTACGGATCCTGTATATCCTGTTTATATTGATTCCAATGCTATGGCCGGAAAAACAGGTGACTACCTGCAGGATAAGCAGGCTTGGTCGGATGTTATCTATATGCCTTGTACAGCTGAAAATGATTTCACTCCCGACTTCCCGGAGAGAACACCGGATATCATTTATATCTGCTGTCCAAACAACCCAACCGGAACGACGCTTACCAAAGACGCTCTTTCAAAATGGGTTCGTTATGCGCTTGACAACAAAGCGGTCATTATTTATGACGCTGCTTATGAGGCTTATATTTCCGAAGAAGATGTACCTCACAGTATATATGAGTGTGACGGCGCAAAAGAATGTGCCATCGAGATGAGAAGCTTTTCTAAAAATGCAGGATTTACCGGAACTCGTCTTGGATTTACCGTTATCCCGAAAGCTTTGAAATCCGGTGATGTTATGCTCAACAGCCTCTGGGCAAGAAGGCATGGTACCAAGTTTAACGGAGCACCGTATATCATACAGCGCGCCGGCGAGGCCGTGTACTCTGACGAAGGAAAAGCTCAGACCAAAGCTCAGATCGCGTACTATATGAACAATGCAAAGATCATCCGTGAGGGACTCAATGCTCAGGGATACAAAACATACGGAGGAGTAAACGCACCATATATCTGGTTAAAAACACCGGACGGAGTTACCTCCTGGGACTTCTTCGATATACTTCTTGAAAAGGCAAATATAGTAGGAACTCCGGGTTCCGGATTTGGTCCGAGCGGAGAGGGGTATTTCAGACTAACAGCCTTTGGTTCAAAAGAAAACACGGAAAAAGCCATAGAAAGAATCAAAAATCTATAATCAAAATATACAAGCCTGATTCCGAAAATGAATCAGGCTTGTTGAATTAAAACCTATCAAAAAAATGATCTGTAAAAATCAGAAGGGGGCTTATCATGAAAAGAAGAATAATTGCAGCTATGCTTGCAGCCATCATGCTTTTGACCTGTCCGGTGGGAGTGACACAACCCGGCAAAAAGTCAAAAGCTTTTTCGCGTACAGAGACGATTGATTTTGAGAAAAATGAATCAGTTGCTCCGGAGAACGCAAAAACAATTACATACAAGATAAAAAGAAAAGGTTTTTGTGAAAACAAGCGAGAAGTGATTGTCAGTGCTTACGATATAAGTACGACATACGGTGATGATTATTTGGTTTATTATAATGACAAAAAACAAGAAAAGATCACCGGATCTGTTTCGATGTTTTCTGCTTTTAAGACCAATTCAACTGAGGTTACGAGGCAGGCAGAAGCGGCATCGGTACTTGGTGCAGCGCAGAGTCTTTCAAATGAAAACGATTACAACAAAGGCTTTGATGCGCTTGATGATATCGGAGCAAAAGCAGTCAGCTTTCCGGTTATTTTTGACAAATACGAAACAGAAAAAGAAATAAAAATAGAGATACTAAATGACAATATTTCCGAGTATGATGAGTCATTTTTGCTTGGTATTTGTGCAAAAGATGATGAAAAAGAAGACAAAAATCTGATCACGGGAAAGGCAACGGTTTGTATAAAAGATGATGAAAAAAATTCACCTGTAAACAGCATTGGATTTAAGACAAAAAGCTGCCGTATCAAATCAGGAGAAAAATCAAAAAGAGTTTATTTTGAAAGAACAGGTAACCTTGCCGTGATAAGTAAGGCGGTATTGTATCAGGACAATAAACCATTTGGATATATAAGCTTTGTTCCTTATCAGAAAAAACAATGTGCAATGCTTCCTGAAGGTGCCTACACTCTTGTATCCAATGGGTCGAGTGAGGTCAAAGCTGACACTATCATAGTGAAAGCTGCAAAAGAGGATGCAAGCAAGG
>CAMVCQ010000105.1 GCA_947166015.1 uncultured Lachnospiraceae bacterium | reverse complement strand
CGGCACAAATAGCCGTGTGAAAAATCAGCATATCAGTGTGATTTTTCACACTAACTCTCCTCTGATTGTGGATTTATACGATATGAAGGACTCTGAACATCACCAATGCGACGAAAACCATCATAACCGTGATGCCTGCATTGCCCGGTTTTTTGATCTTGAAATCAAACACGTACAAAAATGCAGTGACCAGCATAAAAATAGCCAGAATAAGCGAGAAAACCTCCTGTCTCACATAAGGATGAAACAGATACGCGATCGGGAAAATGATCGTTATCGTAGTAATCGGAAGTCCCCTGAAATACTTGGGTTCATCTGAAGGCGGCTCTTTTTTCTTGAGCTCCTCAAGGGTATTGAAGTAGGCAAGCCTGATCGCACCACAGATCACAAAGATTATCTCGATCGCGATCCCCCACGGTGTCTGAAGTCCGAGATTGTAAGCGATAACAGCGGGAGTCACACCGAAGCACACCATATCGCAAAGCGAATCAATCTGCACTCCGAATATGATCATTTCCTCCGTACGATTTTTCATAGCCCTTGCTATTTTTCCGTCAAATGTATCACAAGCTCCGGCAAGTGCCAGGCAAAGTATAGCGTATTCGGCGTATCCGTTGAACGAAAACACCATCCCCGACACCGCAAGCGCCACTCCAAGATATGTAACTACTACGGAATGATTGTAAACTCCTATCACTCTGATCCCTCCTGTCCTTCCGATCCTTCGGCTTCCTTTTTGCCCGGATCCGGAACCGTAATGTGCGTTATCATTGATATGATCGCACTCACAACCACAAGAACATAATAACTAAATCCCCTGCTCACCATCATAGACGCCGTAGCCGTCGCTACCCCGCCAAATATCGGTGCAAATATCAGCAGATACAATCTTTCACTGATCCCCATTCCTCCCGGCAAAGGAAGCATATCCACGGATACTGACACTATCGCCTGCAAAAGCGTGATCGTCAGCCAATCCTCTTCAGAATACCCCATTGCCACATACACAACATATGTGATGAAAAACAGGAAAAACCTTTGCAAAAATGTTATGAGTGTCGTATTGAAAACCGCTTTTTTGTTTGCCTTCAGATACTTTGAGGCATCCTTGTACTTGTCCATGGACTTATTAAGTCTTTCGGCGCGGTTATTTTTCTCTTTTAATATATGTATCCTTTTCAGGAACTCATATCCTTTTACGATAAGGAATTTCGCAGTATTCGGCAAAAATACCAAAAGGCTCATAAACGCCACGCAAAATACATTGAGCGCTATTCCCAGATACAGGAAAAATACGACCTCGCCATCAAGCGTTGATATCAGTCCCTGACCGAATATAGCCAGTCCCACGCCCGTTGCCACAAGCACGAACTTGTACTCTATCGTCACCAGCATAAGGATGATCGTCGCCGTAGGGATATCTATGTTCTGCCTTCTCATATAGAATATCTGCATCGGCTGACCGCCGGACGCGGAAGGCGTGATACAGCTGTAAAAAAATCCCACAAACGAATACCTTATACAATTAAACAGCGGAACCTTGATATTTACGGTGCTTAGCAGATATTTGATGATCACAGACTCGCTGCACACAAAAAATATAACCAACACAAAGCACACCAAAAGAAAGATAGGCGAGATATCAAGAACAAGATCAAGGATGTTTCCTACATCCTGATCCTTGAATATAAGCCACACGGTAAGAAACATCAAAGCGACCAAAAACAGCGCATTGAACAGATTCTTGTTTATTACCTTTTTCAAGCCTTCCCTCCCACTAATTTCAGTATCTTTATGTTTACCTTGTCATAAAACTTTCTCACGTACTTAGGCAGCTTTATATACTTGCATACCATATAGCATATCTCCGCCAAAGCAACTCCTGCGATCACATCTACGATGTAGTGCTGCTTCAAAAACTGTGTGCTCGCCATGATCGCCACCGCCGAAACCAACTCAAATATCTTCATAAAAAGCGGGACATTTTTCGCATTTCTGATGCCTATGAAGCAAAGCCAGCTGACCAGACAGTGGATCGACGGAAACAGATTTACCGGCTGATCCACCGAATACAAAAACCTCGTCACCTCGTCACTGAGCGCAGTTCCGGTGATCTCCGGTCTGACATTTGTCGTGGGAAGCACGATAAAAATGATCATACACACCACTCTTGAAAGCATATCGGCCGTGACAAATCTAAACAGCTTCTTTTTTTTGTCTCTGTATGTGCGCGCAACATAGCAATATCCAAAAAGCCAGAACGCATAACAGTATACAAAATAAACAAATATCCACTCCGTCACAAACGGGACCGACTCATCAAACGGAAGCGTCAGATCGTAGTGTTTCAGGCCCGCGCAAAGATACATCGTCGCCCAATACACAAGGCAGTTTACAAAAAAACAACTCGCAAGTGGCAGGATCCCCCAAAGCGGAACCAACGGATCTATGTATTTTTTTAACCATCCATATATCTTGGACATAGCTATCTCCCAATATATATCAGAGAAGAAACATCCATTTTTCGTAGTTTGTCGTTGTTTTCAAAAAGCCAAATGTCAATTCTCCATCTGTATTTGTATGCATACCATACTATGTTACCATAAAAAAACTCTTTTGGCAAATATTATTAACAAAGGATTGTAAATATTTTTTGTATGTGCTATAATACCGTTGCTACGAATCAGAAAGGACGGTTTTTAAAAAATGGGCGGTTTTGATATTCTTGTTGCTGCTGTTTTGGGTATAGTCGAGGGCATCACGGAATGGTTACCGGTGAGCAGCACAGGTCATATGATACTCGTAAATCAGTTTATGGCATTCTCCGACAAGGAGTTTCAGGATATTTTTCTGGTTGTTGTACAGCTGGGTGCCATAATGGCAGTCGTTATTCTTTTTTGGTCCAAGCTGTGGCCGTTTAATTTCGGCGCTGCGAAAAACAGGGAGCCTTTTATCAAATGGGAATCCATGCAGCTTTGGTTCAAGATCATAGTTTCGTGTGTCCCTGCTGTCATAGTCGGACTTTTGCTCGACGATATAGTTGACGAGCTTTTCTACAATGCGATAGTTGTAGCCGGCGCACTTATCATCTACGGAATCCTGTTCATCATCGTAGAGATCTGGAACAAGGGCAAAAATCCGGTGATAGACAAAGTTACCGAGATCGGATACAACAGTGCGATCATCATAGGGCTTTTCCAGGTGCTTGCCGCTGTAGTCCCCGGAACATCCAGATCCGGCGCCACCATCATCGGAGCGCTTTTACTTGGCATTTCAAGAGGTGCTGCTGCGGAGTTTACATTTTTCCTGGCAGTTCCGGTTATGTTCGGCGCATCATTACTGAAAATAGTCAAACATGGGCTGAATTTCTCAGCTTTCGAATACATAACTCTTGCGACCGGAATGGTTGTCGCATTTGTTGTTTCACTATTTGTCATCAAATTTTTCCTTGCTTACATCAGAAAGCATGATTTCAAGGTGTTTGGAGTGTACAGGATCGTGCTCGGTATAGCGATACTGTTGTACTTCATGATAAGCGGAGCGGCAGTGGCCTAAACTATGGAGGGAAGCGTGGATAAGGATATACCAAAAACAGCCCCCGGCGAAGCGATCGCTTACGTTGACGGAAGCTTCAATACCGAAACCGGCGAGTACGGAGCGGGCGTTGTATTTTTCTATAACGGCGATACAATCGAGCTCTCCGAAAAAGGCTCAAACCCGGATGCAGCCACCATGAGAAATGTCTCGGGAGAGGTTATGGCATCCATGCTCGCTATGCGCCAGGCAAAAAAAATCGGTGCAAAAAAGCTCACCATCTACCACGATTATCAGGGGATAGCAAGCTGGTGCACCGGCGAATGGAAAACAAAAAAAGAAGGAACAAAAATCTACAAACAATACTATACAGATATGCTCTCCCACCTTCAGATAAGCTTTGTCAAGGTCGAGGGACATTCCGGAGATTTCTATAACGACAGAGCAGACGCTCTGGCAAGGGAAGCAATAGGAAAAGATTGAAAGGAGAAATCACATGCTTTTAAACCAGGATCAGATCAAAGAGATCATACCACACAGAGAACCATTTTTGCTCGTTGACGAGATTGAGGAAATGACACCGGGTGTCAGCGCTGTGGGATACAAAAATGTCACGGGCGAGGAAGGCTTTTTCAGAGGACACTTTCCTGAGTACCCGGTGATGCCGGGAGTACTCATCATCGAGGCTCTGGCTCAGGTGGGTGCGATATCGGTTCTTTCACTTGAGGAAAACAAAGGCAAGCTCGCTTTTTTCGGTGGCATTGACAAGGCCAAATTCCGCAAGCAGGTAGTCCCCGGAGACAGGCTTAAACTCGAGGTTGAGATCATCAAATGCAAAGGCCCGATGGGCGTCGGACACGCGCTTGCAACGGTTGACGGACAGAAGGCTGCCGAGGCTGAGATCAGGTTTATGATAGCCGACAAGTAAAATTGCACAAACGGGTTTTATAAATGATCATTCAAAAGGACATTTTTACCAAAAATAAAAATTTTTAAAAAAAGGACTTACATATTTGCAAAAAAAGTGATACACTATAATTGGACGAGAATCAGATTCAGTCGGTAGAGAATTCGGCGAGAACGAGATTTGCAGGGAAAGCACAGGTACTGCATAGCCCGTGTTTTCAGTAACTTGTAGGGATGTATGCATTTTTTTACGAAAGGATGGTAAAAGTGTTTAAGGTTGGAGAGTACGTTGTACACGGAAATGACGGTGTGTGCAAGGTCGAGGCTGTTGAGCCAATGTCAGGAATGGGAAATGACCGCATTTACTACACACTTGTGCCGGTGTACTCGTCAGGAAGCAAGCTGTTTGTGCCGACGGACAGCACAAAGGTGATCACAAGGGCAGTGATCACGAAAAATGATGTGAAGACTCTTATGGAGGAGTGGGACGACATCGAAACACTCAGTGTTGAAAATGACAAAAAGCGCGAGGATGTTTACAAAGCTGCTCTTCGTTCCTGCGATACCCGTCAGTGGGTTAAGCTTATCAAGACTTCATATCAGAGAAATCAGACAAGATTGGCAAACGGTAAAAAGGCCACTACCTCTGATGAGCGCTATCTTCATATGGCGCAGGAAAATCTCTTTGGC
>CAMVCQ010000104.1 GCA_947166015.1 uncultured Lachnospiraceae bacterium | reverse complement strand
TGGACGGTCTACAAAAACGGCGGAAGAGTTGATATGGAGATGGATGCCGTAGAGTGGGCTATGAAAGCCGAACAGCTCGGAGCCGGAGAAATACTCCTGACGAGTATGGACTGTGACGGGACCAAGGACGGATATGATATAGAGCTGACAAAGACTATTTCTGAAAATGTCAAAATACCCGTTATCGCTTCAGGTGGCGCAGGCAAGGTAGAGGATTTCTATGAGGCTTTGAGCACCGGCAAGGCGGATGCGGCGTTGGCAGCTTCGCTGTTTCATTTCAAGGAGCTTACCATTCAGGAAGTGAAAGATTACCTTTCAGACAGAGGAGTATCAGTAAGAAAGTAGAAATCGGAAAATAGAAACAAGAAGGGAAATACATGTCAGGATTATCAAAAGAATGGGAAGCAGCGCTTTCAGACGAGTTTAAAAAGGATTATTATGTCGAGCTTTTCCGCTTCATAAATAACGAATACAAAACGCAGACGGTCTATCCTCCGAAGGATGAGATTTTCGCTGCGTTTAATCATACTCCCCTTGATAATGTCAAAGCTGTCATCATCGGACAGGATC
This sequence comes from uncultured Lachnospiraceae bacterium, assembly GCA_947166015.1. Classification (GTDB taxonomy): domain Bacteria; phylum Bacillota; class Clostridia; order Lachnospirales; family Lachnospiraceae; genus Eubacterium_F. Next base: position 4,579 of record CAMVCQ010000104.1, on the reverse strand, counting down.
CATACCACGGTCCCGGGCAGGCGGAGGGGCTTTGTTTTTCTGTAAAAAAAGGTATTGCGATACCGCCGTCGTTAGTAAATATCTACAAAGAGCTGCACGATGACATCGGTTGTGATATCCCGTCGCATGGATCACTGAAAAAATGGGCCGATCAGGGCGTGCTGCTTCTAAACAGCCTGCTCACCGTAAGGGCTCACAATGCCATGTCTCACAGCGGTCACGGTTGGGAAGAGTTTACGGATGCAGTGATCGACATTCTTGATAAACAGGACAGACCGATAGTCTTTATTCTCTGGGGTTCGCCTGCGCAAAAAAAAGCAAGAAAGCTTACTAACCCCAAGCATTTGATACTAAAAAGCCCGCATCCGAGTCCGCTGTCAGCTTACAGAGGATTTTTTGGAAGCAGGCCGTTTTCAAAAGCTAATGATTTTTTGGCTCAAAATGGTATTGAGCCGATCGACTGGTCGATTGATTAGATTAGTCACGCACTCTTAAAACTTTCGAATTTATCCCTGAACAGCTCGGCTATGACTTTCATTTCATCTTCATTGATTTTGTTCGATCTGCCTTTCTTGTTTGGAAATGCGTTCATCATCGAGAGCCCTATGTCATCGAGGCAACCAACTATACGCCCAAAACACTGGGATAACTCATTTATAAAGGATTCCTGTTCGTATGTGATCTTTCCTGAGTGCATATCCTGAACCGCTTTTCTGGCTAATTTGTCCTGCATATCGTAGATCACCTCACGAAATGCGGGGATAGCTTTTACAAATGCCGGATTATTATTTTTGTATCCTTCATTGACTATAACTATGACTTCCTCTGATGCGGTGTAGAGCATTGCAAGCTCCTGCTTCGTATCCTTTGGAATAGAAAAATCATCCTTTTCAGTCTTGAGTTTGATAGTGCGTAAAGCGTATCTGAATGTCTTTGACATCATGGAATAATTGTCAAGCGCGTCTTTGACAAGCATCAGTTTCTTTGAATCTTTGGTCGTGAGTTTATCCTTTGCGATTTTAATTATATAATCCGAAAGGCTCTGTCCATATATATCTATTCTTTCAAATTTGTTTCTGAGGGTTGGCAATATTGTTTCCCTGCCTTCCGGATGACTGACAAGATTTCTGATATCTTCAAAAAGACCCGTGACAAGATCCGCTATTTTGTCAGTTACAAGCTTTGCCTGTGTGATAGCGATCGGTGCGGCAGTTTTTAAAAGCACCGGATCCAATATAGACATTATCTCGTCGATATCCTTCTCAGCTTCTGCTTTTGGAAGCACGAGATAAACAAGCTTTACAAGCACTCCTGACATAGGAAGCAGTAGTGCCGAGTAGATCACATTTATGAGAGAATGTATCAGTGCGATACCGATCAACGATGCATTTGCAGACAAAAATGGGAAATGTACAAATCCATTGATAGTATAGAATAACGCCATAAAGCTGACAGTTTTTATGATGTTATAGAAAAGATGCAGTAAGGCAGCACGCTTTCCGTTTCTTGATCCTCCGATGGATGAGATGATAGAGGTGATGCAGGTTCCCATTTGAGCACCACAGATCAATGGAATGCAGGTAGCATACGGAACTCCGGTCGTCATGGCAAGTGCCTGCACTATACCCACGGTTGCATCACAGCTTTGAACTATCAGAGTAAATATTACTGCAACCGCATATCCGAGAATCGGATTTTGAAAGCTTGTGAGAAGCCCCTGGAAGCTTGGCATCTCCCCGAGAGGTTTCATTGCAGAGCTCATAGCGGACATTCCCATCATCAGCAGGGAAAATCCTATTGTGATATTGCAGATAGTTTTGAAGGTTTGCTTCTTTGTAAACATCGTGCAAAAAACAGCCACGACAGCAAGAAACGGAGTGAAATTCGCAGGCTTAATAAGCGTCATGATGAGACTTTCGCCATCAATGGAGTTAAGGCTCAGCAGCCACGCCGTCGCAGTGGTACCGAGGTTTGCACCGAGTATGACATTCACTGCCTGAAACAAGGTCATAATGCCGGCGTTTACAAATCCGACAACCATGACGGTTGTTGTGGAGGATGATTGTACCACCGCGGTGATACCGGTTCCCAACATGTATCCTGAAAGCTTTTTTTTGGTCAGTCTATCGATCAGATTTCTGAGTCCGCTGCCGGTAACATTCTTCAGAGAATCACTCATCAGACTCATTCCGAACAAAAACATTGCAAGACCGCCCATAAGTCCTGCTGACATCATCAATACTTCGGTCGCATTCATAAATGTTTTTCTCCCAAATATAATTAACTCGGATTGTGATCCCTGATAGATTGTTTATATTATGCGATTGTTGCGGCGGAATCGTTTTCAGTGTTCTTTTCGTTTAGTCTCTCGTTTGCGGTTGCGAGCATCAGCTTGATACGGTTTAGCTGATTTACCTCGCTTGCGCCGGGATCGTAGTCGATCGCAACGATGTTGGCTTCCGGGAAAGATTTTCTAAGCTGTTTGATGACGCCTTTTCCGACAACGTGATTCGGGAGACATCCAAAAGGCTGTGTACAAACGATATTCGGCACGCCCTCGTGCAAAAGCTCTATCATCTCACCCGTCAAAAACCATCCCTCACCGGTCTGGTTACCCGGCGAAACAAAAGGCTTTGCGTAATCAATAAGCTTGTATATATCAGCAGGCGCAGAGAAGCGCTTGCTTTTTTTCAGCTCTGCAACCATAGGTTTTCTGTAGGTTTCAAGTACCCAGTTTGAGAACTGTCCTATCATCTTGTCTTTCTTTGATGCGCCGAGGTGATCGTGCTTAAATACATCATCGACAGCACCGTATTGGAAAAATCCCAGCATATCGGGGACGACAGCCTCAGCGCCCTCTTTTTCAAGCTGATCCACGACATAGTTGTTTGCAGCAGGGAGGTATTTGACCAGGATCTCGCCGACTATTCCGACACGCGGTTTTTTCACTGATTCGTCAAGCTCGATGGTATCGAAATCATGGATTATGCCGCGGACATTTTTCACAAATTGTTTGTGGTTTGGCTTGATAGACTCCTCGATACAAGCAGGCAGCCATTTTTGATGGAGTGCCTCGACAGATCCGGGAACCTTTTCGTATGGTCTTGTTCTGTATACAACCCTCTGGAACAGATCTCCGTACATCAGTGCATGCACGCCTCGTTTCAAAAGGCCGTAGCCTATATCAAATCCCGGGTTTGTCTCCACGCCGGTACTTAATGAGATTACAGGTACCTGGCTCATTCCGGCTTTTCGGAGCGCTCTACGTATAAATCCGATATAGTTTGTCGCACGACATCCTCCACCGGTCTGTGTGATGATGCAGGCCGTGCGGTCGAGGTCGTACTCGCCCGAAAGAAGAGCTTTCATAAACTGACCGACTACCAAAAGTGAAGGGTAGCAGGCGTCATTGTTTACATATTTTAAACCATAGTCGAGCTCTCCGACACCGGTCGGAAGCTGAACTATATCGTATCCGCACGCTTTGAGTGCGGGAACGACCATATCAAAGTGTATCGGAGACATCTGAGGCGCAAGTATCGTGTAGTTTTTGCGCATTTCTTTTGTAAAAATAACACGATGGTAGGCAGCGTCCTTGATCTCTCTGGTATATCCTTTTCTTTTGCGGTCCTTGACGGCGGAGATAAGGGATCTGATACGGATGCGCGCAGCACCGAGGTTGTTGACCTCGTCAATCTTCAGCACGGTGCATATTTTTCCTGAGCCTGTCAGGATGTCGTTTACCTGATCGGTAGTCACCGCATCAAGTCCGCAACCGAATGAATTGAGCTGTATCATCTCGAGGTCATCGCGAAGCCTTACAAAGCTTGCCGCAGCATAGAGCCTTGAGTGGTACATCCACTGATCCATGGCGATCGTAGGTCTGTTTATCTCTGTCATATGAGAAATGCTGTCCTCGGAGAGAACTGCGATTCCGTATGAAGTGATAAGCTCAGGGATCCCGTGGTGGATCTCAGGGTCTATATGATATGGACGACCGGACAAAACGATACCCATAGCGTCGTGGTCTTCGATCCATTTCAAAACTTCTTCACCCTTTTGCATGATGTCTTTTCGGGTTGCATTTAGTTCTTCATAAGCTTTGTGTGCCGCTGCCTTGATCTCAGCGGGAGCGATACCGTTTTCCTTGGATATAAACTTCACAAGCTCATCGGTTATCGCTTTTTCAGTCTCAAAGCTCAAAAACGGGTTCTGATAGACGATGTTTTCGTCGGACAGCTCCTCAACATTATTTTTGATGTTCTCACCGTATGAGGTTACGATAGGGCAGTTGTAGTGGTTTCCGGCGCCCTTGAATTCCTCCCTTTCGTATGGTACGCAGGGGTAGAAGATATAGTTGATACCCTGCTTGAGAAGCCACATGACATGACCATGAGCAAGCTTCGCGGGGTAGCACTCCGATTCACTTGGGATTGACTCTATTCCAAGTGAATAGATGTCCCTTGAGGACGGAGGAGATACGATCACCTGGTAGCCCAGCTCCGTGAAAAATGTAAACCAGAACGGATAATTCTCGTACATATTGAGAACCCTTGGGATACCGACTCTGCCTCTGTAT
>CAMVCQ010000103.1 GCA_947166015.1 uncultured Lachnospiraceae bacterium | reverse complement strand
CTCTTTGAACTATTTCCATTTTGGAAATAGTTGCCTCCTTCACCAATTCACCTTCTTCGTATATATTCGAAAGGTGCTTCGATATGTCAGGCACTTTGACACCAAACAGCTCTGCCATCGCCTTCTGTGTTATCCAAATACTCTCGTCTTTAATGTATGCATCAACAGAAACATCCCCTTCATCGGAATGATAGAGAACCATTTCCATTTGTTTATCAAAATCTCTCATAGAAGGTTATCCTCCTTCTTAACCCGTTCATTTCCTGTCGTGATGATAGGTGAGTTAATTCTCTTTATTCATCCGTTTTCTTCTCCGCGTCCTTAATCCGATAATAATCTTCCATCTTCACATTCAGTTTCACATAGGAATCTGCTTTTCGGTGTGCTCACACGCTCGAGGAGCACACAACTCTCGACATGTCTACTCTGCCAGAACTGATCCACTACACATGCTTTTTTCAGCGTATATCCGTAAACGGATAATCTCTTGATATCCCTTGCAAGTGTTGCGGGGTCGCAGCTTACATAGACTATTTTTTGAGGTGTTACACTTCCTATTGTTTCGATCAGTTTTTCATCAAGTCCTTTTCTCGGCGGATCTACTACTATCACATCCGGTTTATCAAGCTTTCGCGCTGCATTTTCTGCTGTGTCACAGATGAATTCAGCATTGTCTATGCTGTTTAGTTTTGCATTATTTTTTGCGTCTTCAACAGCGTTATCAAGAACCTCTACGCCTATTATTCTTTTTGCATTTTTTGCCATATACAATCCTATCGTCCCGACGCCGCAATACAGATCCCACACAGTCTCGGTGCCACTGAGATCTGCATACTCGGTCGCCTTATCATATAGCCTTTTGGTCATATATGGATTTACCTGATAAAACGATCTCATGGAAATATTGTATTTCATATCTCCTACAGCGTCCTCCAAATACATATCTCCATATAGGTTTATAAACTTATTTCCAAGTATTACATTTGTATCATCGGGGTTTATATTTAGACAGATACCTTTGATCTTTTCATCGAATTTTTCTGACAATTTTTCTGTTATTATTTCTGTTATTTTTTGGTTCGATCCGGTTGTATTGTTGTCACTGTTATTTGCTTCACTATCCGGTTCCGGTTTTGTGACAACCAGGCATACAAGCAGCTGCGAGGTTGCTTCACTACGCCTTATAAAAATGTTCCGAAGCCAGCCGGCATTTCTTTTCTCATCATAAACAAGCGATTTGTCATTTTGATCTTTTATGACTTCCATAATCGCAGTTACAGCTTTATTTATATCAGCGTGTTGTATATGACAATCCTCACATGGTATGATGTCATGTGTCCTTGCAACATAAAAGCCACAAGCTATATTTCCACTCTTGTCAAATCCAACAGGAAACTGCGCCTTGTTTCGATAGTTCCAAGCTCCCGCTTTTTCACTTGAATCTTTATCAATAATTCCTGTTCCACTCTTAGCTCGACTTTCAATATCTCCCAAAAGGCTCTCATCAAATCCAAGAACCTCAAGCTCTATACTTTTGTCAACACCGCCAAGCCTCGTCAGACAGTCATATACCTGATTTTTTTTGAATGCCAGCTGTGCGTTGTATGACATATGCTGAAGATCGCAGCCACCACATTTTTGCGCAATCGGACAACGCGGTTTAACTCTTTCGGGCGAAGCCTCGAGTACTTCCTCAAGCCTTGCATAACCATAGTTTTTCTTGATCTTGGTAGCTTTTACGCGGACCATCTCGCCCGCCATGGCCGACTTAACAAACAGGGTATAGCCATCGGGATGACCTATACCCTCTCCGTGATTACCGTATGAATCAATTTTGAATTCGTATTCTTTGTTTTTTTCGAATTCATTTTTTTCATCAAAACTACCCTGCATGATCCCTCCAAAAATGTGTGACTTCGCGGACGGATCAGGGAAATCTGTCCGCAAATCCTATAGCTGATAGTTACTTGGATCTGGTTTGTCTGATATTGCTCTCCAGGAGACGGTTAAACCCAAGCCATTCCATCTCATCCCCGGCATTTTTGATGATCTCTGTCATTGTTTGCAGCTTCGCATCCGTGTTGTCTGCATAGTGAAGTGCCAAAGCCTCTATGATACCGGGTGTTTTCGGTGAGCCGAATTCCATTTTTCCATGATGCGCCAGTATACAGTGAACAAGCTCCGATCGAAGCACCTCCGGGAATCCGTCTATTTTTTCACATTCGTTTTCTATAAGTCTCGCACCCATATAAATATGGCCTAACAGATTTCCAACATCGGTATAATCGTTTTCAGGAAAATCTGAAAGCTCATATATTTTTCCCATGTCATGCAACAGTGCCGCAGTGATAAGCAGGTTTCTGTTGATGACCGGGTATTGCTTCGCGTATGTATCGCAGAGCTTGGTAACTGCAAGTGTGTGCTCGAGAAGTCCACCCATAAATGAGTGATGAACACTTTTTGCCGCGGAATGCTTTTTGAATTCTATGATAAAATCGGGATTATTTTTGAAATAATTTTCAAGTAATCTGTTTAGATTTTTGTCTTCTACGCTGTCTATAAATCCGAGAATTTCAGCGTACATTTTTTCTATATCTTTTTCTGTACAGGGAATATAATCCGTGGGGTCGTATTCTCCCTCATCGGCTACTCTGACGCGGGAAATATTGACCTGCAGGTTGCCCTGAAAACTTGTAACCTGGCCTTCACAAGCAATATAATCCATCTGTTCAAACTCAGCTATAGCACCTGAGATCTCCCATATTTTACCGTCTATCGAAGCTGTTTTGTCCTGTAATATAAGTGAATAATAAGTCTTTCCTGCCTTGGTTTTTAATATCTGTTTTTTCTTGCAAAGATATATTCCTGAAAACCGGTTTCCTTCTCTGTAATCACTGATGTAGTACATTTTTTCCTCCGTCTTTTATGATCTGTCTTTGTCCGCTTCTCAAATACCTTTCTTCAAACTCCTCTTTGGGAAGTGCTTTTGCAAAATAGTATCCCTGGAACATATCGCACCCCATCTCTGTAAGGTATTCGAGCTGCTCCGCAGTTTCCACGCCCTCTGTGATAACAGGAAGATCGAGCCTTTTTGCCAACGATATCATTGATTCCAATATCTGTTTTGCACGCTGAGGGCTTCTGGTTTCATCCAAAAATGCCATGTCTATTTTTATCACATCTATAGGCGTGTCCTTGAGCATATTGAGCGACGAGAACCCGCTGCCAAAATCGTCTATTTCCACCAAAAATCCGATCTCACGCAGTCTTTCAATAGCATCTATTTTTACTCTTGAATTGTACATCATCGCATTTTCCGTGATCTCAAGTCGAAGTTTCGACGGCTCAACCTCATACAGCTCAACCAATGATCTGAACGACTCGACAACATCTATAAAGAAAAAGTCTGCCGGCGAGATATTGACCGAAATGTAAAGATCGTCCCAGCCATCTCTTTCCCATTTTTTGATCGTCCTACAAGCCCGTTCCCACATATATTGATCAAGCTTCACAACATAACCGTTTTTCTCAAGCGTAGGCAAAAATCTCCTCGGCTTCAAAAATCCCTCGGTCGGATGCATCCACCTCGCAAGGAACTCAACCCCAAGGATATTACCTTGATTGTCAACCTGCGCCTGCATATATGGGATGATCTGCTCCGAACTCAACCCGGTATCTATCGATCCCGCGATCCTCTGTTCCCAGAGCATATCCTCTCTCAGGTTTGAGTCATAGTAAGCAACTCGTTTTTGCATATCATTTTTGATAGTGGCAAGCGCCATAAATGCTCTGTCAAACATAACTGAAACAGGGATCCTTCTGTCAGTAACCTCGTACACTCCGACATGAATTATGATAGGATAGAACATATCGGGATTAGACGTGGTTGCCTTGACCATTTCTTCGGTGAAGATCGATTCCCTATATCTTTCCCTTTTCATGATCAGACCGAATTTATCATTACCGAGTCGCCCGTAGATAGTATCTTTGCTGGCGTATCCCTCGATAAGTCTGGCTATTTTTATAAGTATATCATCTCCGGTTCTCGTTCCGTAGATATCATTTACCATTTTGAATCCTTTGATATCAGATGTAACAATTATATATCTTTGATTTGGATTCTCTTTCAATGTTTTTTCTACTCTTGAGTACAGATAGTCAACATTATAGAGTCCGGTAAGTCTGTCGTGGGTTGCAACATACCTTTCATCATCAAGCTTTTTTTGCTCCTCTGTGCGGTCTTTCAGCGCTACAAATGCACCGATGTACTTTTCTTTTTTGTCAAGTACCTGCTGATACTCTATCTCGTACGTGATCCTCTCTCCGTTTTTGTTGATGTTTCTGACACACTGGAAATATCCTTCCCTTACTATGTCTTCAAAATCAAACTCATCGCCCGCGGTCATACCGATGATCTCAGTCCACGCTCCGTCAGGGATATCTCTTCCATAATCAAGCATTTCTTTTGCTTTATTATTCACATATATACAAATGTTGTTTTCATCAAAAAACACGATCCCCTCGGATATGTTTGTAGTCACCTCCGAAAGCATCCTATAGGTCGCTACTACCGGCTTGTATTCCAGTGCAAAAATGTACAGCAGGCCTGCCATAGCACCGTAACCAACCATCGAATACTCGAATGCATTTTTGCTGATGATATAGTACAACTCCCAGCCTCCCACAACAAGAACAGAAAGAAGCACTACAAAATATCTCTCTCTGTAGAGTGCTGAGGATTTGACAAGCTTATAAATAATAAGAACAAGGCAAACAACCACAAGTACATAGGAAAAACCAAGATGAATGTAATGATACCACTGAGATTTATATCCAAAAAATGAAAGGCCGTTATCAAGATTTATTCTTTCCAAATTGAACACATGCATAAGCCAGGGATTTAAGCACAGCATCACCGTATCAAGTCCGGCAAGGAATCCAACGATCTTTTCCCGACTTGTTCTTCTGTACTCAAAGCCGCAATAAGAGCAGGTAAACCTGATCATGTAAGCCAGCATCCAGTCAGTACTGATAAAGTACAACAGGTAAAACCCCATTGAAAGATAGGAATTATTTGAAAAAACAATTATCAGATTTGAGACAATAGGAATCAAAGCCGATATCAGAAGTTCCCTGGTTTCTCTGGCTATCGGCTTTTTGCTCTTGAAGGTGCGCGTGATACAAAACACAAGCACCGCTATTAGGATCACTAATACACTTGCCTAACTAATCATA
>CAMVCQ010000102.1 GCA_947166015.1 uncultured Lachnospiraceae bacterium | reverse complement strand
GACTTTTTCTTGATCTTAACAACTGATTTTTTTGATGATTTTGCAGAAGCTATTTTCTGTGGTACCATAAACCTTGTGACCTGAAGTGTCATCTTCTCGCCTTTGATCATCGTAACTTTTTTAGACGATGCAGCCAACGACACCTTTGCCGGTGCGATAAGCAAGCCACTGAGCGCCATAGCTACAACAAGTACCAAGCTTAACAGTTTCTTTGATTTCATGAAATCATTCCTCCATTCTGATTTAGCGCAACACATCGACTATGAAACTCCGGACACCTCCCTGTGTCCTTTTTAGCTTCTCTGTGCTACATTTGTTAGTGTATCTTTATGAATAATGCTCATAACACATGCTCATTATAGTACATGAATCGCCCCGTTGCAATCGAAACATTACGAAACTCTGTCGGCGACTCTGATCGGCCCGACCTTTACATTGTACAGAGACACCACTATCCCTGCTTTGCCCTCAATTATACTCTTTACGGTTTTTTTGCCGACCTTGTAATAATACTCAAGCTTCACATAGTACTTCTTTTTGCCATCAAACTCTCTTCCGTCTATCATAGAGAACTTGCACTTTTTGGTGCCGGCTTTGATGGTTTTAACTTTGTTATATCCTTTTTTTGATTTCTTTGACATATATATAACTGTCTTTTTTGCACCGGTTATTTTCAGTCCGGTCAGATATATCTTGTGATCCTTGCTGTATATCTTGGCACTTTTCGGAGACGCAAAGTAAACAGGCTCAGACCACGGACCGTATTTTTTCTTTCCGTTTATTTTTATATATGTCCTTATCTTTATCCTCTGTACCGCTCCGCCTTTTATTGATTTGATCGCCTCGGTATATGTACCGGTGTACTCATACTTTGATGCGGTAAACGATACATTTTTCGACTTTGACTTTTTGAATTTTGAGCCTGATTTTTTTTCGATCAATATGTTTACGCCTTCAGCGTATCCGGCTTTTGAAAACTTGATCCAGGCTTTGTTTTTGTTGTAGAACCATTTGTATAGCTCTACTTTTTTCATGTCGGACACGGTTCGGAGATAAACATCTATGCACTCATTTTTTTCGTTGTAGACTTTCAGCTCGTATAGTTTAGAAGGGTCATTTTTTGTGATGATCAGTTCCTTCACCTCAGATTCAGTCTCTGCTTCGATCGTCTGGAGTTCCGTTTCTACAGCCTTTCCCTCTTCATCCTCGACAAGTGCCTTTATCGTATACTTTGTTGCACCTGTCATAGACATCGTCACGAAGTATCCATACTCCTTGCTGTATCCGGCATCGGTTTGTTTCGCATCGAACTCCACAGGTTCCGTAGGATCTGTGGTTTCGCCTTGTCCCTCAGTTACCTGTTTTTCAGGACTCTGAGTTTTGTCTTGCTTATCATCCCCCGTATCCGCTGCGCTTATGCCGGCAGCACCGGAAACAGGCGCACCCGAAAAAGCAGGCATACAAAAGCAAGCCGCCACAAGAAATACTGATATAATCCTTTTAAATCTAATCAACCAATCATCCTTTCAAATCATACTGATCGGTCAGACTGATCTTAAATACAGCCTGTTGAGCGATCAATCCGCATCCTTTTCATCAGGATACCGTACTACTCTAGTGCTGCTGACATTAAACAACCGGACCTTTTGCTCCGGATGTTTTCTCCATTCTGAAATGCACCTGAACACGCCGATGCAGTGATATCGTTATCCCGGATCATGAATCAACATCTATCATTTACCTGTCTTTTCACATGAAAAGATATGTATCGCCATAGGCGCCATACGGATCTCGATAGAGTTTGGACGCTCGTGCATTTTTATTTTTTTGGAAACCTTTACTCTCGGATTACCAAAACCGAAGCCTCCGAATTCCTCTGAATCCGAATTAAATATCTCTCTGTATTTTCCTGCAAAAGGCACCCCGATACGAACCTTGTCATACGGCACAGGAGTGAAATTGCAAACCACGAGCAGAGTCTCATCCTTTGATTTTCTGAGGAACACCAGAGACGATCTGTCCGCATCAAGCGCATCTATCCACTCAAAGCCCGAAGGCTTGTCATCATCAGCAAAAAGAGCATTGTGTGAACGATAAAAGCTGTTTGCAAAGCTTACATAATCAGCAAGCTTTTTGTGCTCTTCTCTCTCATCGGTAACCTTCCATCCAAGAGGAAGAATTCCTGTTTTGAGATCAGTCTTTTCCCTGTGTCTGTAGAGCGGCGCTCCGAGATACCACGGATCAAGCTCTCCGGTCTCTGTTCCCGCAAAGTTGAGAACCTTGCCCGGGTGAGTCAGCTGAAATCCGTACACAAGACGAAGTGACGCAAACTTCTGATGACGCATACCTGCCATCTGATTGAACATCGTTCCTCTGTCTCCGGTCACATCATTGTATCCGATTCCGAGAAGGAACTCAGAAGAATACTGATATGCCATACTGAGTGTGAGCGAATTGTGACGACCTTTTCTGAAAAGCGGGTCCGTACGCATATACTCAAGGAAATCAAATTTCCATCCCTCGTTCCACATCAGGTCAAATCCGACACCTCCGTCTTCGGTAGGATCTGTCATTCCGGGGTACACCATGCTGTCGTGACCGATGGTGAATACGCCCTTCATCTCCTCGTGGATCGTATCGTTTAGTAACTGTAAAAATTCTTTGCCGTCGAAGTTTTCGTTTCCACCGTAGATATTTCCTACCCATTCACCGTCCCTGCGGCCCCAATCGCAATAAAGCATAGGTCCGAGGTCGTTTACCTGGATTCCGTCTACATGGAACTCCTTGATCAGATACATCGCGCTTCCGATCAGGAAATTTGTAACCTCTTTTCTTCCATAGTTGAAAAGCTTTGTACCGAGAGTCGGATGGATACCCTGTCTCGGATCGAGATGCTCGTAAAGGCAGGTTCCGTCAAACTCTGAAAGCCCGAACTCATCTCTTGAAAAATAACAAGGAGTCCAGTTCAATATAACTCCCACACCTTTTTTGTGGAATGTATCAACAAAATACTTGAAGTCCTCCGGCTTACCATATCTCGAAGTCGGCGCATAGTAACCGGTAGTCTGGTATCCTAAAGAATTGTCATTTGGATACTCGAGAAGCGGAAGGATCTCCACATGCGTGTATCCCATTTCCTTACAGTACTCAGACACATCATCAGCTATTGTTTTGTAGTCATGGAAATCAAGCTGCATGGTCTTTTTGGAAAGCGGCTCAGGCTTAACAAATCCCTCCAGGCTAAACCCGTACACAACCATAGCATCATCGTGCGCATTGTACTTGTCTCTGCCCTTCATCCAATCATCATCAGACCATTTATAGTCCTTTTCATCGCATACGATCGCAGAGAACTCAGGACGAATATCAAAGTATCTTCCGTAAGGATCTGTTTTGTAAACCTCTTTTCCTTTGAAATCAAGAATCCTGAACTGGTACTTTTCTCCCTCACCGATTCCCGGGACAAAAAGTTCATATATTCCGGAATCCTCAAGGAATCTCATCGGATGAGATTTCACATCCCAGTCGTTAAAAGGTCCCACAACCGACACGGCACGAGCACCCGGTGCCCATACTGCAAACTGCGTACCTGAAACTCCGTTTATTTCTTTTATATTTGCACCGAGGATCGATGTCAGATTTTTGTGCAGGCCGTTGTTGAACAGGTTTTGATCCATAGCATCTATCTGAGACTCGATCTTGTACGAGTCCACAAGCTCTGCCGTAGTTTTCCCTGTCTTTACGATAAACTTATAATCAGGCAACTCCCACGCTGAAAGCTTAGCTCTGGCCGCCTTTGTTTTCGGAAGTCCTTTTGCCGGAACAATAGCCGCAAAGTATCCGGTTTTGGTGTATTTTTCCATAGCGTAGCTTCTGCCCGTAGCTGTCATTTTTACCTTCACTTCATCGGCCTTCGGGAAAAATGCACTGACAAAAATGTGCGTAGCATCACAAACTCTCGGTGCAAGCACTGAGCACGGATCATTGCACTCACCGTATTCGAGCGCCTCGATTCCCGGCCACATAATGAAATCATCAACCTTTACTGCCATAAAAAACCTCCATTCCCAAACGATTTATCTGATTTATTTTTATTATTCTTCGTACCACATCTTGATCGTATGACCTTCCGAGTCAACCTTGTCTTCATTTTTCGGCTGGTATTTTTTCAGCACATGCTCCATCGGAAATGTGATCAACCAGCATATCAGTCCCGGAAGGAAAATAGTAAATGCCAAAAGCATCGGAGCATTTACGGTAACTGCAAAATCATAAGTCATATATATAACATAGATTCCCATCGACACGAGCAAAAATATCGCGAGCGTGTGCAAAAAATGTCTGAAACAACAATACAGTGCGAACTTGACAGAAGTCATAAGCTTGTTGTCAAACCTTGAAATGATCGGAAAAACATTGAGTGTCACAGCGACCATAAGTATGATCATCGTCATATATATAGCAGGCAGATACCCACCGAAATTTGCACTATCGGGGTTATTGAGTCCGAGATAGTTTACATTCCAAGCCAAAAGGAAATATATGCACAGAACAACAACCCAGTATATAGTGCTCTGTCTGAAGTTCAGCAAAAAGCTTTTTTTGAACTCTCTCCAGACATAGCTCTGGCTTTTTCTGATCACCTTTGCACTCACATAGTACAGGGCCGTTGTTGCTGCTCCCAGCCCCAGAGCCGGAAGGCACAAAATGATGTTTAATACATTCCAGCCATCCTTTGCAGCCATAAATATTCCAAAAAGCTCCGGAATGATAAACACCGAATACAAAAGTGAAAGCCAGATAACATCAAATATCTTTGTCAGTACCACTACCACCGGATTGTCCAGTGAAAAAATCCTACTCATTTTTATTATTCTCCCTTAGTGCTTTTTTAGGAAACACTGAATTGATCAGCGTATTTTTAAATCTCATGAATAAATATTCCGCTTCGAAGCTTTGGCTCAAACCAGGTAGACTTAGGCGGCATCAAAAGTCCCGCATCAGCCACGTCAAAAAGCTCCTCTATGGAAGTCGGATACATCGAAAACGAAACCTTCATATCCTCATTTGCGCGTCTTTCAAGCTCAGAAAGCCCTCTGATACCTCCGACAAAATCAATCCTTTTGTCGGTTCTCGGATCATCGATACCGAGCACCGGTCCCAAAAGATAGTCCTGAAGCACGGATACATCAAGCGCTCCGACCACATCTTTTCCTTCGTAAAGAGCGGTTTTTGCTGTAAGCTTGTACCAATTTCCCTCGAGATACATACCGAAGGTTCCTTTTTTCTCAGGGCTTACCTGACCATTC
>CAMVCQ010000101.1 GCA_947166015.1 uncultured Lachnospiraceae bacterium | reverse complement strand
TCGATATGACCTCACCATCATTTATGACAGTGTTCACATCCTTGAGAGGAGTGATATTTTCATACGCTTTCTTTAAATGTTTAACCTCTATCATTTCTATAATCTCCTTAATAATGCTTAAGTTTCGTGCAATCTATGTCATTTTACAACATTTTCAGGATTTTCTCAACCTCATTTTTCAAAAAAGATATGATCCCCGCGACTCCGGGCTATCCTGTATCCGGTTTTTTCGACTCGCATTGACAGGCATCTGATGCACTCTGCGGCTTCATCACCAGTGCAGATCTTGTTGTCGTATAGCAGGTACTTGCCTCGCACCTGCGTTGGCGAGAGATTTGGCATGATGACATTGGCACCGGCTTTCAGACCTTTTTCTCTGCCTGTGGCATCAACCGTTCCAAGCGCAGTCGTCGCAGGCAAAAGCACATCCGGAAGTATCAGTCGTATGATCGACAACAGCCGGAGCGTAAGCTGCACGGACCCCTGCTCCTTGTGTGCAAACTCTGTATCGTGATGAGGAATAAAAGGTCCTATGCCGACCATATGAGGCCGAAGCTCCTGCAAAAACCTGATATCTTTTATCAGGCTTTCCGTCTTTTGAAACGGTGAACCGACCATCATTCCGCAGCCAACCTGAAAACCGATCTCTTTTAGATCTTTCAGGCATTGCATCCTGTGATCAAACGACATATCCGCAGGATGCAGCTTTTCATAGTGCTCTCTGTCTGCTGTCTCGTGCCTTAGCAGATACCTGTCTGCTCCCGCATCAAAAAACCTTTGGTAGCTGTCTTTTTCTTTTTCTCCTATCGACAATGTAACTGCAGTATCGGGATGCTTTTGTTTTATTTTTTTTACGATAGTAACAATAATGTCATCCGAAAAATGCGGATCCTCTCCGCCCTGCAGCACAAATGTCCTAAATCCCAACTCATACCCGAGATCACAGCAGGAAAGTATCTCCTCTTCACTCAGACGATATCTCTCGGCATTATTATTTCCTGCTCTGATACCGCAATAATAACAATTATTTTTGCAATAATTTGTAAACTCTATCAGACCGCGGAGATATACATTTTTGCCATAATACTTTTCTCTGACCTCACGAGCCTGTGAATACAAATACTCGTTGACATCAATGTCTTCACAGAGAAGGAGTAACGAGAGCTTTTCATCATTTAAATCGCAATCATTACGCAGTCTGTCAACAATCTCAATATAATTATTCTTTGAAATCACAGTATCCATCACTAATCCTCAAATCAATTGCCATCCCATACGAAAAATGACTATTATGCAGTATACCGTCTCGATGCGCCAGTGCCGATAACACTATCCTGCTATACCGTATCTTGACTTCATTTCCGCTGACATTACGGTATCACCAAGTATTTTTTTTGCCTTATCGATAAGCTCCTGTATGGAATAATGATTATAGTAACCGATCATATATTTTTCACTTGACTCTTTTGAAAGTGTGACAAATATGTCTTTTTTCGCTATGTGGCCAAGGCTGTTTGTAATGTGTGTTGTTTCTACATCGTTTTGCAGATCGACAACATCAGTAAGCTTATCCATTTGTATATACAAAAGGTTATTTGTCTGATCCATATCAAAAATAACTTCTCCGGTGTAACCGAAAACCTGTGACACTTCGATCTTATTTACAAGAGTGTACCCTTTTGTTTCATATCTGCAAAGCTTTCCATTATTTAACAATACAAACAGATCTTCATTTACAAAAGTAAGTCCTATAGGTGATGTTCCCGGACAATTTATAACACCTGTCTTTTCGCCTTTTTCATTTTGGACGATGACTTTTTCTCCATCTGAAACAGCGTATGCGCCTTCAAAGTCATTGTCCGAAAAGCATATTACATTCTTTATTTCACCGGTGATATTTACATCTGTTTTTTCATTATTATCGAGTGTTTGTATTGTAAGTACCGGCTTTGATCCTTTGTCATTATGAACATAAATGATCCTTCCTTTTCGCAGGATACAGGATGTCTCAAAGTCTGAAACAATGTCAAATAATTCTTCTTTTTTCACCTTTTCATCCGCGATGGAAACAGTGACTAATTCATACTTAAGAGAATTGTTGTGACCTAAATATATATTGTTGTTGTATATTCCCAAAAGTTTATAATTATATATACCTTTGTCATCAATCTTTATATGCGAATGTTTTTTTGTACCATCTATGCCGTAAATGTCAAGTACCGCTGCCTTTGCTTCCTCCGAAAGGACAGCATAGCAATCATCTCCCAGACAAAATCTATCCGGTGCTTCCTTCATAACGATATCTTTGTCAAATGCCTTCCATGAATCATCGTATACATGCACACCGTAGTAGATCACCTCAGAGCTTAGGCGTTGCCTTACATAAACTCCGTTGTTGACGCTTGCCTGTACAAGATCATTTGTAAAATAAGGCGTCTTGTATGCAGTTGATTTTTTGGTATTATCTGCAGGAAATGCATATCCACCCTCTTCTGTTATGTATATGGGTTTTCCGTCTCCGTCCACATCACATACATCTATCACTGATTCATTGACATTGTTTTTGTACTGTTCTTTTCCGGTTGCGATATTGTAGACCGCTACGACATTTCCGGAATAATAAGCAACATCAGTTTTTTTAAGCTCTACAAATCCACTGTTTATCATAACACCGTTACACTCAAAATCTGCGGACCATTTTTCCGAAAGAGTTGCGGGCTCGACACACTTGATAGTCGAGGAATCAGATGAGATCATTTCCATAGAGCCAAATGACATACTCCCGGAATTGTCAATATAGGCAGTTGCGACCATAAGCAATCCGCCATCCATCCACTCTATATCTCTGACTGTTTGGCCGTTTGCATCCGCCATTGAAACTGCTCCGGTGTTTATATCGATCACACCGTAGGTGTAGTTATTGAAGCCTTTTATTCCTCGAAAAGCTATTTTTTTGTTGTCTTTTGATATCTTGCTCTCAACAATGCTTATCTCACTGTACTTAGCATCGGTAAATGCGGTGATCTCTTTTATGCTTTTTCCGGATGCTGCGTCAAATTCTATGTATTTTTTGGAATTTGTACTGAGATAAAAATGTCCCCCTGCAAGCATGAGATTTGAATTATCATCAAAGGTGTCATCCTTCAAAGCATATTCCCAGTTTTTCTTTCCGGTGCCGGCATCAAAGCAAAGAAGTGTCTCACCTGTCCACGCCAAAAGTCGGGTGTCATCCAAAAATCTGATACCTTTTATTTCTTTGTTTATACCATCTTCATACAAAACTCTTTCGTGAGTTTCTGTATTCCAAAGGGCTATGACATTGCCCTCGTCCCTGATCGCGATCTTTTTTCCATCGTTACTTACTCTGAAATCAGAGATCGCGTTATCCATTTGATAATTCCAGGCAGCGTTTATATTTGTTCCGTCGTTTCCTTCATACGCAAGAGTCGCATCCGTTATGGCTTTGACAGCCTCCGCCGTCACCGGTCTGTCATCATCCTCCGACTTCGGAAGTGCCTCCAAAGCCAACAAAAGAGCGGATATGCGGTTTTCTTTACTCATGAGGTTTTCTGATTCGTTTGCAAGGTACTTTGATTGATTTTCAAGAGATTCCAGATATGTTTTGTGTATCAGGTTTCTACTGTACAGCATATATCCGCTGAAGCAGAGTAAAACAAGAAAAGCCGCCGAAAAAGCCGCTGCCATCTGCTTCACTCTGTACTGTCTGTGACGATTTAGTATCTCATCATACGAGCAACCGATGATACCGCTCACAAGTCGCGGAAGCTCGTATTTCTTTGCTTTTTTCCGAGATGTCCTGTAGTCACATGAAAGAGGCTCTATAGGGACCCGTTCTATATGCTCATTTCCCGACTCATCAACCGTTACGCGTTCCTCATATTGTAGGATCTCAGGGATCACCTCGCGAGGTTCTCCGTTTACCAAAACGGTATAGATTTCCCTTTTTGTATGGTATTTCAGGAATTCTTCGATCTCACGCGGAACCCAGGCTGATTCCTTGGTATTTGTAGAGCAGATGACTATCAGATAGTCTGAATTTTTCAAAGCATCAGAGATGTTGTCACTTAGATCATTTGTGATGGGTAGCTCTGTTTTGTCACGAAATATCCTGTTAATTTTTTTGATACCTGTTTTTTTCCTGAGCTTTCCCGGAATATGAAAATGCTCAAGTCCTTTTTGGACGGCCTCCGCAACTTTGTTGTCCTCGGGTGCGTGCTTGTAAGATATAAATGCGTTGAAATGGTTCATTTTTATCCCTCCACAGGTACGCCGTTTACAGTCAGATCATCTGTCACTTCGATAACGATACATTTCCTGCCATCGATGACTCTCGCCTCAAGGATGTCGGTGTGATTGCTGTTTACGCGCAGGACCATGTTTTTGTTGCGCACCTCAAGACTCCTTGTAGGTGCCACATTGTCCGCAAAAAGCTTTTCCTCGACCTGTGCGGTGGGAACATAGTCCCTCGCAGGCGAATTGTCAAGCTCCTCATCAATTATTCCGGATTCATTTTTCCTGCTGTGGATCCTCTCCATATCGAACTGATCATCAAACTTTCTGTCGAATTTCTCAAGGCTATCCTCCGAAACACCGCTTTTTTCAAACACTCCACGCATTGTGTCCTTGTCAAAGTATACGGCGTTTCCGGCTGACTCGGCTTTTATTTCTTTTACTGTGTCTTTGAGGTTTTCCTGCAATGTCAGCACCGTATCAAAATCAGCCTCATCACCGAGGACATCTGATACAAATTCCGTAAAGCCTTCTTTTTGCTGCTTTGCAGGGAGGCTCGTCGGCACTCCCAATACCTTTTCAAGAAATGCATCCTGCAAAACATCCGCTTTTTTGCTATAGCACAAAACCTCCATATCATCAGAGCTTCTGTCATTAAAAGCGGGATATAGAAATCCCGTCTCCGGAAGTTCAGCTGCAAAAAGCTGTTTAAGCGTGTGTATCTCACCTAAGTCATCATCAAATCCAAGTCCCGGTTTGGTAAGCTTCATCGGACATATACTGCACAGAGCAAAGCTGTACACCTCCTCCGATGCATCCTCGAGTTCTATGCCGTCTGAGGTTACTCCCGGAACATCATAAGACTGAAAAATGACCAAAACGAGATAGTTTCCGACATAATTATAGTTTTCTATGACTTTGTCAAAAAATCCGTCAAGCACAGACTCATCCTCAAGCTCGGAGCTTACCAGCTTTTTCAACAAGCCTTTACCCGATGAGACGTCATCCGTACCCTGATCTATAAATGACATATCCAAAAGGTTTTTACCCGGTGTACCGGATAGAGTTTTTTTGAATATCTCCAGGTATTTGTGCATTTCCTCTTCGGGGAGATTGTAGAATTTTTCATTGAAAGTCTGAACCTTTTGTTTCTCTGCATTTACATAGCAGCCTGCAAGTCTGTAGATCCCCTGCTCTTCGATCGAATCAAAAAGAGACTTTATTTCGTTTATTTCACTTTTTATCATGACTTAACCTCTTTATTCTTATTATCA
>CAMVCQ010000100.1 GCA_947166015.1 uncultured Lachnospiraceae bacterium | reverse complement strand
TATGAGTCGCGGAGAGGCTGAGGATTACTTTATCGGAAAGGTTAAATCCGGTAAGAAGGAGAAAAAATCCAAGAAGTCTTCTTCAAAATCTAAGTCAAAGAAATGATCCGACTTAGTAACTATTAACCTTGTAATACAAGACCTTCGGAAATGATATGCTTCCGAAGGTCTTATTTTTGTATTCTTTTATTCAGGTAACTGATCAGGCGGATAACTGATCAAAAAGCTTAGCTATCAACTCCTTGACGAACGAAACTATCTCGTTTGTCGGGACTTTTTCCTGTACGGACTTATCACGGGTTGAAACCTCAACCACCGATTCTCCAAGGTTTCTCGGGCTCACTACAAGCCTAATCGGCACTCCCAAAAGGTCTGCATCAGAGAACATCACTCCCGGACGCACATTTCGATCATCGTAGAGCACCTCTATATGCTCTTTTTGCAGATCATCGTAGAGCTTATCTGCAAATGCTTTTGTTTCAGCGTCATCCGTACGGAGAGCACACAGGTGAACCTGCCACGGCGCGATCGATATCGGCCAGATCGGTCCGTACTCATCGTGGTGAGCTTCGCAAACCGATGCAGCAAGTCTTCCTACACCTATACCATAACATCCCATGATAGGTGTCTGGGTTTTTCCGTCGGCATCAAGGTAAGTCATATTCATTGACTTTGTATACTTGGTACCAAGCTGGAATATGTTTCCGACCTCTATTCCCCTTGATATCGTTATTGTCGGTTTTCCGCACTTAGGACAGATACCACCCTCGATTATCTTTGCGACATCATGATACTCGGCATCCGGTACATCTCTTTCCATACAAAGTCCGGTACAGTGGTATTCATCCTTGTTTGCTCCGCAGGAAAGGTTATTTGTCCCGACAAGTGATCTGTCATACACGATAGTCGGGTTTCCTGTCACCTCTATGCCCACCGGTCCGATAAATCCAGCCTTAAGTCCGCTCTCAGGCGTGATCTCTGCAGGATGTATATCATCTCCTATCAGGTTCACAAGCTTTGTCTCATTGACATCAAGGTCTCCCCTGATAAATACGATCACATATTCATCATCTTTGTTTTTCTGATAGACAACTGCTTTGCAGGATTTTTCAATAGGTATTCTCAGGAACTCACACACCTCTTCTATCGTATGGATTCCCGGTGTATGAACCTCGGTAAGCTCTTCGTCCGGGTCATTTTTCTCGTTTTTGATAATGCTCTCGGCAGCTTCCATATTTGCCCTGAAATCGCAAGCCTCGTCACCGCATATTGCGATCGAGTCCTCTCCGACCGGCGTGAGCAGCATATACTCGTGTGCTATGCTTCCGCCCATCATTCCGCTGTCTGAAGCGACAGTTATCACCTCCGGGACTCCGGCTCTCGCAAATATCCTGTTGTACGCCTCATATACTATATCATAATATTTTTCCAGATCCTCCTGAGATGTATGGAACGAATAAGCGTCCTTCATTGTGAATTCACGCACGCGGATGAGTCCCGCCCTGGGCCTTGCCTCATCACGGAATTTTGTCTGTATCTGATATATCATAAAAGGATAGTTCTGATAGCTGTTTGCGTAATCGCGAACAAGATGTACCGCTGCCTCCTCGTGCGTCATACCAAGGAGCATTTTTGCGCCGTTTCTGTCGGTAAATCTGAGCATCTCCGAACCTATGCTCTCGTATCTGCCGGACTCCTCCCAGATGCCTGATGACATAACAACCGGGAACAGCACCTCCTGTCCGCCGATCGCATCCATTTCTTCACGGATTATCTCTTCTATTTTTCTGCATATTCTCTTAAGCGGCGGGTACTGCGAATAAATCCCCTTCGCGATATCTTTCATATATCCCCCGCGCATCATAAGTGCGTGAGAATCGATCACACAATCGGTAGGCTTATCCTTAAATCTCTCTCCTACCATTTTATTGATTTTCATGGTGTTTTTCCTCCAGATTAGCATTTATTTTGGATACCAGCTCCTCCATCTTGAATGGCTTTGGTACATGAGCGTTCATTCCGGCATCAAGTGCTTGTTTCACATCCGACTCAAAAGCGTTTGCAGTCATTGCTATGATAGGGATATTGGCTTTTTCGGGATCATCAAGTGCTCTGATTCTCCTTGTGGCCTCGAGCCCGTCCATGACAGGCATAAGCACATCCATAAGGATGATATCAACATCTCCCGGCTTCATATCCTGTATAAGCTGGATAGCGGTGATCCCGCTTGTTACAAGTTTTACTGTAAAGCCGTATTTCCTGAGGAGTCGGTTTGCGAGATTTAAGTTGACAACCGTATCATCCACAACCAAAACAGTAACTCCTGTATAATCCTTTTTGAGCGCTTCCTCTGCATCGGTTTTGCTGTTTTGCTCTATCCGGACCTCCTCCGAAGGCTCGAGCGGAAGAACAATTGTAAACTCCGTTCCCTTGCCCGGCTCAGACTCGAGCTCTATAGTTCCGTTCATCAGGTTTACTATATTTCTAACGATGACCATACCAAGTCCCGTCCCCTGAGTTTCGTGGATTATCTCAGTTTTTTCTCTCGAGTACGCCTCCCAGATATGCTTGCAGAATTCCTTTGACATACCCATTCCGGTATCTTTTACGCGGATCTCATAAGTCAGGTCGTTTCCTCTTTCGATAAGCTTTCCACTCAAAAGCACCTTTCCGCCCTTCGGCGTAAACTTGTACGCATTTGAAAGAAGGTTCAGGACAACCTGATTGAAATGAAGCTTGTCGCACTTGACAGTATCATCTCCAAGTCCGTCTGTCACGACTTCGAAATCAATATTTTTCTCTTCCATTTTAACGCTGATCATATCGGCGCAATTATTTATCATATCCCTGACCTTGACATTTGAGGTGGATATCTCCATTTTTCCGCTTTCGATCCTACTCATATCAAGGATGTTGTTTATCAGATTCAACAGATGATCGCTTGCTTCCACTATCCTTCCGAGGTACTCCTCGAGATTTTCCCTATTGTCGATCTCATCAAGTGCAAGCTTCGAGAATCCGTGGATGGCGTTCATCGGAGTTCGTATATCGTGCGACATATTTGAGAAAAACTCAGTCTTTGCCTTGTTCGCACTGCTGACCTCATTTATGGCAGCAAGGAGCATTTTTTGTCTTTCCTCGAGCTCAGCTTTTTGCGAAACGATAAGCCTATCTGCCTCCATTTTTTTCGCACGGATATCATCGACAACAGACACTGTTATCAGTAGTCTGTCTACGCCGAATTCACTTTTTTCTATCACATAATAATTGATCCTGATCCATTTTTCTTCATCGGATTCCTTGTATACAAATTCCCTTGTTTCGCAGTCGGAAAAAAGCTCGGTCCTGAGTGCTTTCGGATCACCGAGATGGACATTGAAATTTGCTTCCGTATCGCGAAGCTTCGACGCAATCATTTCCGCAAGTTCTTTGCAGTAAGCATCCTCATCAAGTGAAAAAATGCCCTCCTGCTTCACGATCTGCACGGAGTTTTTGATAAAATCAGCCACATATATACACTTGTATCCTTCGGCAAGTGTCTGTATGATCTGATTGTCAAGCTTGATCCTTCCGAGCTCGGTCTCCGAAATAAGCGTAGCTGAGCCAAACGCCTTGACCGGTTTGCCGTTTTCATCGAACTCAGTTGTGTACTTAACTCTAAACGGAACTCTTCCCACAGTCAGGGGGATGTCCGCCTCAAGCTCCGGCGCACCCTCGTCTATCTTTCGCATCATATCACGGTACATATCCGCGTAGTCAGGTGGAAAAATGCCCGCATCGATAGCAGGCTCCGGATAATTTGTCACGAGAGCCGGAAGGCCCAGATCTCTCATACAACGATAACACGGTCGCATCTCCTTCGTAGCCACCGTGTATTCCCAGTTGTATATATTTACCTGTTCGCTTGTTGACTTGTATCTGTACTCGATATCCTCAAGCGAAGTCTGCATTCTTTTTTCATTTGAGATATTTTTGATCCCCTCAAAAATGTACGCTCCCTCAGGAGTATTCTCAAGGAGGATAAACCTGCTTTTCAGGCATACCTTATCAAACCCGCAGCAATCCGAAAACAGCTGTCTCCAAGTCTCAACCACTGTTTCCTCATTGCTGTCGATACATTTTTTTATACCCTCTATAAAAATGTCTCGATTGACATCATCGTAGAGCTTCTCCGGAGCCGCTTCCAAATAATCATTTTTTGAAATATTCATCCACAGCTCAGGAATGTATCTATCATTTAGTTCTGTGGTCTTGAAGTTGCCGTCTTTGTAGAGAATAATGGCGGCAGGATCACAAAATTGTGAATCAATGACAGATTTGAAATCCATAAAAAATCCCCTTTTGGTTATGCGTATTTTTTGAAAATAAGCGAAGCGTTGTGACCACCAAATCCAAGTGAGTTGCTAAGTGCTACATTTACCTCCTGCTCGATACCTTTTCCGGTAACTATATCGAGGTTGCACTCAGGATCGATATTTCCGGGGCCTGCGTTTACATGGATGTAGCTGTCTGTGATAGTTTTTACACAGGCTATAGCCTCCACACCACCGGCAGCACCCAAAAGATGTCCCACCATTGATTTGGTTGAGTTTACCTTGCAATCATCAGCGGCATCACGAAGTGCGTGTCTGATCGCTCTTGTTTCAAAAAGATCGTTCATATGTGTACTTGTTCCGTGAGCATTGATATAATCAATATCTCCCGGTGAAACTTTTGCGTCCTTCATTGCGAATTCGATCGCTTTTGCCGCACCGTTTCCGTCCTCAGCAGGTGCTGTGACATGGTAAGCATCAGATGTTGCCCCGTATCCGGCCACTTCAGCATATATTTTTGCTCCTCTTGCTTTTGCGTGCTCAAGTTCCTCAAGAATAAGGATTCCGGCACCCTCTCCCATAACAAATCCACCGCGGTCAATATCAAAAGGAATTGACGCCTTCATAGGATCTGTCGATGTTGAAAGAGCGTTAAGTCCCGTAAATCCTGCAACTCCTATTTCACAAACGGTGCTCTCGCATCCACCGGCTACCATTATATCAGCCTCTCCATACTGGATCGATCTGAACGCCTCACCGATATTGTGGTTTCCTGTAGCACAGGCTGTAACAACGTTGATATTCTTTCCCTGAAGGCCGAACTGGATGGCGATCTGTCCTGCAGCTATGTTTGAGATAAGTCCCGGCACCATCAAAGGCTCAACCCTGTTAGGTCCTTTGTCCAGAAGTCTTTTGTAGTTTCTCGTGATACACTGAAGACTTCCGACACCGCTTCCCACACAAACTCCGAAGCGATATCTATCCTCTTTTTCCACATCGATCCCGCTGTCGGCAATAGCTTCAACCGCAGCAGCAACACCGTACTTTGTGAAGTCTTCCATTCTTCTTGCAGCTTTTTTGTCGATCATCTCAGGCATCTCGAAGTTTTGTACCTCAGCAGCCAAAGACGCTTTATAATCAGTCGTATCAAACTTTGTTATCGGTCCGATCCCGACTTTTCCCTCTTTTGCAGCCTTCCAAAACTCATCTACGGTGATGACTTTGTTCTTTACCCAGTTAGCCATT
>CAMVCQ010000099.1 GCA_947166015.1 uncultured Lachnospiraceae bacterium | reverse complement strand
ATTGTGTATACAGTAAACGATAGGGTTTCCTTTAGCAGAATAGGAAGAGACGGAAAAATAGGGGTAGCCGAACTGGTAAATTGTCTTCAGGACTGTGCTCTGTTTCACAGTGAGGATATCGGACACTCAGCTGCATTTCTTGCAAAAAAGCATCGCGCGTGGCTTGTGAGCGCGTGGGATGTTGTGTTTGTCAGAAGGCCCGCTATGGGCGAGGAGATACTGGTCCACACCTGGCCGTACAAGATGACAAACCTTTTCGGTCATAGAAATTTTTTGGTTGAGACCAAGGAAAAAGAAGTGCTCGCGTATGCGGACTCGAGATGGTTTTACTTTGACTCCGAGCATATGAAACCTGCCAAGGTTGATGAAGGCGAAAAAGAGGTGTACAAACCTGAGCCTGCGTATGATATGGATTATTCTTCGAGAAAAATCGCGATGCCGGATGACTTGGAGACAGTTGATACCGTCGTGGTAAACCACAGATATCTCGATACCAATAACCATATGAATAATGGCAAGTACGTCGAGATCGCCGTTGGGTACATACCGATGGAGATGGAAGTGAAGGAGTTCAGATCGGAGTTTAGAAATGCCGCGAAGCTCGGCGACTGCCTACAGGTCAAAGCCGGTGAGAGAGATGGTGTTTTCTATGTTGTGTATACTGATGAATCGGGTTCTCCATATTTTTTGAGTGAGTTTACTCCGGTTTAAACTGAGCTGACAGGCTCTGATTTGTCTTGGATTTTGCTGAAGGAAATGTTTTTGTAAATCAGATTGGGTGTAAACAATGACATACATATCAGACCTTTTGGGTACATATTCTTATATGAAAGTAAGCCGCGTGACAGAACACGGGGCTTATCTTGTGTTGGAGAGCGATGCCGTGATCGACGATGAGGTGTTGCTTCCGGGTAGTGACTATGACAGAGATCCGAAGGTTGGAGACAGGATAAAAGTCTTCATATACAAGGATTCCGAGGACAGACCTGTTGCGACGGTACATACTCCTTTTATCGAGCTTGGTAAGGTTGCTATGCTTGAGGTCGCCGATGTGACATCTATCGGGGCATTTTTAAATATGGGACTGACCAAAGAAGTTCTTTTGCCATTCAAAGAGCAGACCAGGAGAGTCCGTCCGGGCGAGAGGGTGCCGGTTGCGCTCTACATCGACAAAAGTGAGCGACTTGCGGTCACGATGCATATCTACGAGTACCTTGACAAGGATATGGACGGGAGATTTCAGCCGAACGATCATGTAAAAGGTCTTGTGTATGAGATCATAGACAACTTCGGCGCGTATGTGCTTGTCGATGAAAAGTATTCCGCTATGATCCCCAAAAGCGAATTGAACGGGATGATAAAGGTGGGAGACGAGATAAGTGCAAGGGTGAGAGTTGTGACAGACGACGGGAAGCTTACTCTTACATTATATGAAAAGAAAAAAGGCCAGATGAAGGATGATGCCGACAGAGATTTTGCAAAGCTTGAGGCAGCGGGAGGCGAGCTTCCGTTTTCCGACAAAACATCTCCCGAGATCATCAAAAGGGAATTCGGGATGAGCAAGGCGTCGTTTAAAAGAGCCATAGGCAGACTTAAAAAACTTGGGCGTATAGATATAGAAGAAACATCAATTAAGCTAAAGTAAAATGAACATAGAAAATAAGAGTTGCCGTGGCTGATACAGAATTCAAAATAAACTGAAGTTGATCCTTAAATGGCGAGAGACCCGCTCGGAACCATCGGTTACGAACGGGTCTCTCACACACTATCCATAAAGAAAGGAGAAAGAAAGTAGTTAAACTCTATAATCAATATTTGATCCGAGCGACGGGTTAACTGACTGCTCCATCATTTTTGTGAGCTCTGCACCCATCTGCTCCTGAGTGTCCATGACATTTTTCAACATTGCGAATCCGACACCCTGAAGTACAGCATTGTTAGAATTCAGCATAGCATAATGCTCGATGCTCATTCCATCTGATATTTCCATAACCGGTCACCTCCATGTGATCCAAATTCATATCGATAAAGATACTGTGTATAGTATAACACCTTTTTCCGAAAAATGGAAGAGTTTTTTTGAGAAAACCGCATTTTTTTTGAAAAAATAACGATTTTTCGAATTTTTTTCAAAAAATCTGTTGACAATCGTAGAATAAATTGTTAAAATAAGTTCATATTTGGTAATAATTTTGTAACATGTTAGATGAGAGGAATGAATTAGGAGGACGACATGACTAAGACCAGACTATTAGGAATAGTGCTTGGCACCGCCTGTATATTGTCTGTTGGTGTGATCGGAACAAATATTACATCGAATTCTACGACGATGGGTTCAGAAACAGAGCTCGCAGGTATGTCCTACACGCTGGATCAGTTTTGCTCACTTCAGTCCGGACTTGGCAGCAATCCCGAAGCTATAGTTGCTTTTGCGGATATGATGGCAGGAAACGGAACGGGAGTTTCAGGAAACCCCGAAGTTGATGAGAACATGACCGGCGACGATGATGTGAAAAGTGCATCAGAGTACGCAAATGTAGGAATATCTATCGCAGCTGACTATGTAAATATAAGAAAAGAGCCGGATACAGAGGCTCAGATAGTTGGTAAGCTATATAGAGGAAGTGCTGCGACTATTGTTAAGGATGAAGGAGAATGGGCATATATCCAGTCGGGATCAGTTGACGGATATATCAAAAAAGATTATCTTGCAATAGGTTACAGTGCCGAAAAACTCATCGATGAGTTCGGTACAAAATGGGCAACGGTTACAACAGAGACTCTTAAGGTTAGAGAGTCTGCGAGCTTAAATGCAACTGTGCTCACTCTTATTCAGGAAGATGAAAGCTATCCTGTAGTAAGGGAAGAGACAGAATGGGTTAAGCTCAATGTTGATGAAGACTGTATTGGATATGTTGCAAAAGAATATGTAAAAATAACCGTACAGTTCAAAAAAGCAGTATCGATCGAAGAAGAAAGAGAAGAGCAGAGACGCAAGGCTGCTGCAGAGGCGGCTGAAAATGAGAAACATAATTCTCAGTCTGGTTCAAATAACTCAAATTCAAACGGAACAGGCTCCAACAAAAGCGGAAGAAATTCCGGCGGACAGGGCAAGTCAAACGGACATAAGTCAAGCTCAGGTTCGGGCGGCAAGTCTGATTCAAGCCAAGGTGGTGGCGGTAAGTCTGATTCAAGCCAAGGCGGCGGCGGTCGTGATGACGACGGCGGCGGTGGCGGCGGCGGAACCGTAGCCAGCGGAGACGGAGATGCTATAGCATCATACGCACTTCAGTTTGTTGGAAATCCGTATGTATACGGAGGAACATCACTTACGCACGGAACTGACTGTTCAGGATTTACAATGTCAGTATTTAAACACTTCGGTATCAGTCTTCCTCGTACATCAGGCGATCAGTCAAGAAAAGGAAAGAAGATCAGCTGGAAGAATGCTCGCGCAGGAGACCTTATCTTCTACGGAAGCGGCGGACACGTAGGACACGTTGCGCTTTGCATCGGCGGTGGTAGAGTGGTTCACGCAAGTAACCCGAAATCAGGTATCAAAACAAGCCCGATCGACTATCGTACACCGATCTGTGCAAGAAGAGTCCTCGGATGATCAAAATAACTCAAACCTCCCGCAAAAAAGCGGGAGGTTTTTTGTTGCCATTAAAGATAGAGTGTGGTAAAATGTGAATATAATGTGTTACTATTCACGGCTGATATAGACATAGAAACTCGTTGACTGCTTGCAGTCATAAGAGCTTCTGTGTCTATATCAGGCTGAAAGCTGTCACTTCGCTACATGAGGAAACTGTGTTCGTAGAACACGGTAGAGTTCGACGAAGCTTTGAATCTGCAAGCTTGCTTGCAAGATCAAAGCGAGAAGAACGGACATTCCGAATGAGGTGGTTACCCGTGAATAGTAAAATTTAAAAATAGCATAGGAGGAAATGCATATGTTTGAACAGGTAAAACTTGATTATGAAGCAGACGGACTTGAACCGGTGATTGACAAAACAACGGTTGAGACACACTATGGAAAACATCACGCGTTGTATACAAAAAATCTTAACGATGCAGCTGAAAAAGCAGGTGTAGCTGATATGGATATCGAAAAGCTACTTGCATCGTTAGATGAAGTAAAGGATGAGGCGCTTCGCAAAGCACTTCGCAACAATGGTGGTGGATTCTACAATCACAATCTTTACTTTTCATCTCTTTCATCAGCGGGAAACACAGAGCCTGTTGGTGAGCTGAAGGCGAAGATAGATGAGAAATTCGGAAGCTTCGACAAGCTCAAAGAAGAGCTGACAGCTTTGGCACTTGGACAGTTTGGCTCAGGTTGGGCATGGCTTTCCGTTAATCCGTCAGGAGAGCTTATGACATCAGCAAGCCCAAATCAGGACAATCCTATAAGCGAGGGGACGGGATTTGTACCGATTGTGGCAATAGATGTTTGGGAGCACGCTTATTATCTTGGCTACAAAAATCTAAGAGCTGATTATGTTGCAAAGCTTTTTGATATACTTGATTGGAAAAAGATTGAGGAAAACTATATAAGAATAACCGGAGCGTGACCGGGAAAAATGAACGAAACTGAAATGAAATCTGATTCCGTCGAAAACGGGAACAAAAGTGTAAAAAAAGATATAATAATCGTGGCCGCTGTGATCGTTATCGGGGCGGCCTTGATTTTGTTATTATTTTTGTTGAAAAAACCCGGAAAAACAGTTGTTGTATCGGTCGATGGAAAAACAGTTGCGACATACAGTATCTCTGAAGAAATTGATACAGTTATTCGCGGCGTAGGTGGCTGGAACAGGCTTGTTATCTCGCAGGGGAAGGTCAGCGTGAGCGACGCGGATTGTCCTGATAAGCTATGTGTAAATCAGGGACAGATATCTGAGTCGCCGGACAGTATAGTGTGCCTGCCTCACAAGCTGATAGTTCGCGTGGAATCAGAAGACAGAGAGCTGGATGCTGTCTCGGGAGAACAAAAATGAATGCAAAAAAGGTAAGTCTTATAGCGATGCTTACAGCACTTTGCTTTGTGTTTGCGTGGGTGGAAGCACAGATACCCGCGCTTGTTGCGGTGCCCGGAGTGAAACTCGGACTTACGAATCTGGTCGTTTTGGTGGCACTGTATCATCTTGGTACAAAAGAGGCGATCATCATCAACTTCGTCAGGATAGTGCTGGTTGGATTTACATTTGGAAACCTGTATTCAATGTGGTACGCACTTGCCGGAGGCCTGCTTGCGACAGCCGGAATGATCATATTCAAAAATGTCATCAAAGCACGTATCGTCACTGTCAGTATCATCGGCGGACTCCTACACAACCTCGGACAGATCCTTGTGGCGATGATAGTCCTTCAAACAGACGCATTACTATACTACCTTGTAGTCCTATGGATAACAGGTTCGGTCGCAGGCTGCTTCATCGGCCTCATCGGCGCAGGAGTCGTTTCCCGCCTGCGTCGTTCCTAAGATGTTTAATAATAATTGCCGATATATAGATAAGAATACAGCACTAAGTAATCATCTTGAAACGGAAAGGACGCGTAGATGATCCTGCAACACAACATCGCTTCGATGAATGTGCA
>CAMVCQ010000098.1 GCA_947166015.1 uncultured Lachnospiraceae bacterium | reverse complement strand
CATCTACCAATCACCTCGATGATATTATAGCAGAATGTCACTGTATTGTCCATTATATATATTTTCACTATTTTTTCACTATTTTCCATTATCCTTAGTCAGTAAGTTTGACCTCTGCCAAAAGGGGCTGCAAAATCCGCAGCCCCTTGCCTTCATTTATTTCTATCATTTTTCTTATCGGATCTTCGGTCCTTTGATATCAAGTTTCGGTCCGTTGATCCTTGGGCCTTTGACATCAAGTTCAGGCTCTTTCAGGCAGTTCTCGGGATTGTATGTCTTGCCCGGTCTGATGAATAGGTAAGTGCAAAACTCATAGCTTGCTTTATTTCCACACAGGAAGTCGATATCGAAAAGTCCTACATGGTTATTCATATGCTTCCAGAAGGTCGATGAGATATCGCCTGTCAGTACACTTGCCGTATTGATATTTGTATCCCACCAGCTTCCGTCAAGTGCACAGTCATGATTATACTCGTCATATCCGTCTCCGATGATGAACCTGCATCTGTCATCGACCCCGCCAGCTACTCTGAAACCAAGATCGTAGAAGAACTGCCATGCCGTGTACTTCGGGTTTGTTTTTCTCTTTTCTGCTACTACCTTCTTTACATGTGCGAAAAGCTTGTTCATCTCGTCTGCAGTCAACACATTTTTATTACCGCAGTTGTCCTTATCGGTGCCTCCGCTGACTCTGCTCTCAAAGTCCTTCTTGTTGGTGCTCTCTAAGCAATTCTCACCCCAGTTTTTGGTCTTTTCTTTGTCATCATCGATGATCACTTCCGGTGCTACCTTGCGGATCATAGTGTAGCAAGCCTTACCCGAAGGGATGTGTACGAGGCGCGGAGTGTTTTGAAATACCTTGTAGCTGTCCATCACATTGTCATAGCACTTGCCAGTCTGTTTCTTCAGAAGTCCGGTTCCGTCGAATACTTTCCTGCCGAATACCATAGGCTCTATGTCAGCCTTTGCCCCCTCTATGGATGTGAGTGCTGTTTTGAAGTTTTGATACTGTTTTTTCAGCTGCTTGTCCTTGATGTTGTCAGCGTTGAATGTATCTGAGAGGATCATCTGCTGTGCAGTAAGGCTTGAAAGTGCAAATGCCACATACTTCATGTAATCCGTCATCATCTTTACTACATATGGATTTACAGCATCTACAACCTCTCCGTAGAACTGATAGTTTTTCTTGTTTACATCTATGAGCATTTTAAACATGCTGCGGTTGTCCAGGTAATTCTTACCTATGAGATCAGTTCCGACCTGCTTTAACTCCTTGATGAACGAACCTTCCACATTCCACAGCTCCGAGTTGCCTACTACCATGGCGAGCTGTACCAGTCTGTCCTCCTCGGTGTATTTATCACTGTCGGTATTGATAGCGGTTGCTATATCTACAGTGTCACTGAGATTCTTCATATCTGATCTGTATGTGCCAGCCGTAAATGCATCCTGCATTGCATTTATAAGTTCCTTGGTCTGATCATCCATCGCATTGTTTAAGTTCTTCTCGAGGCTGTCAAATCGATCCATCAAATCCTTGGTCGAGACCTTGTCACCGGAACCAAGTCCGAAAAGCCCTTTGATATCATCCTTGATGGATGGCATGAACTCGTCTATAAACGGAACCTTCTTAAACAGCATGTCTATTCCCTTTTCAAGAGCGATCATCCCGGCTTCCTTGGCGAGCTTGAATGCTTTTTCCTTGAGGGGATCCGAGTACTCTGCTCTGTTCTCTGCACGCTCGAATTGTTCATCCATCGTGCCGGTCATCTCTACGTAGCCGCCGTTGTCGTTTGATGCATTCTGCTGTGCCTGTACGCCGTCAACCTGTGCTACCTCTGTAACTGTCTGTGTTTCAGCTGCCCTTGCTCTTCCTGCAAGTGCCGGAGCTCCTGCTCCCATCATTATTCCTGCTGCAAGTACGAGTGCGATCCCTTTTGTTTTGATAGATTTGATAGTCATGATTTTGTCCTCCTTGTTTTTGTTTGTTGGTTTGTAGTTTTCTTTGTTTGGTTTTGTTTTCTCCCGTGAGCTCTTCGGGAGAGGGTTGTTTTTCTGTTTTGACTCCCTCGATCATCATTCTTTCGAGGGGGTTGTTTTCCTTTTGATGAGCTAACTATACCAAACCCATAACAACAAAATAACAACAGATCGGAAAAAAATCCGAAAAAAAAGCGTGGCACAATAATCTTGCACCACGCATGGAATAAGCGAATCTCTTTTTTGTTTTTCTTTGCGACACTAAAGCACTATGTACCGAAAAGCACCTTTCCGCGTGCCACGTCATTCACAAAACAGAAAAATAACAACTCCGTATCAATCCCAGCGCAAACATATGAACAGGATAATACACGGAATAAACAACCTGGAACGCTTTGTTTCGCAAGCCCGGTTTTCCGTTGTACGCCGCAAGGATTACCATAGCGACATAGTGTCCGACAAGCCACGGCCAGAAGGCGACGAATTTTTCAACCCAGGCACTCCAGCTTTCGAAGTCGACGCGCGCCCATGTATACAGGTAATAATACACGGAAATAATACCGCACAAAATCAGCAGCTTTTTCAGAAAACTCAGTTCACGCGCGTGCTTGACATACTGGTAAAAAGCAAAAATCAACAGGACACCGACCAGCTTGAAATTCAGTTTTCCGAAATAGTTGATAGCCGCAAACGCGGCATAGGTGATAACGATGATCCACGGTTGTTTCTTGAATTTTTCCGTGATGATCAGACCGATCATGCCTAAAAGCAGTACCAGCATGACACTTTGCGTACTCCAGTCAACAAAATGCCCTGTTTCCATGTAATCATAGGCGAATTCCGATACCACCGTCAGGCATGCAAGCTTGATCAGGTGTTCCTTAACCCGATCCGGCTTGTCCTTGATATGGTAGTAACCCTCAGCTATCATAAAGGCATACAGCAAAAAAGCGATGCGCCCAATCGAGCGCATGATCATATTATTCTCAACGAATACGATAGCTATATGATCCGTCGTCATAGTGATCATTGCTATCAGTTTCAGATGGAATGCTGTCATACTAATCCTCTCCGATTATCATTGCTTATCTCATTTTACTTCACCACGATACTTACAGGCTTACTTGTAGTCTTCTTCCAATCCCCGGAGGCAGCCACGGTCAGGGTGAATTTGTATGTGCCCTTCGGTGCATTTTTCTTAAGGACTACCTTCCCGGACTTGAGGGAAAGATACTTCTTAAGCTTCTTTGCTGACTTGTTGTTCAGGGTAATCTTTCCTTTACCATTTCTTGTCACCTTGTAGGACTGTGCCTTTTTGGTAACGGCAGCACTCTTCACTTTGATAGTCTGCGCCTTTTTGGTGATGTTCTTTCCTTCAAGCTTTATAATGTTTGCCGAGCTAACAGGTATGGCATATGCTTTGATACCAAAGTTGTCAAGCTCGTACTCTTCCCCGTTGATGCCCGTAGCCACATCCTTTGCCAGATCTGCCGCATCCGCCCAATCCATCCACGAACCGTCGTGGCAGATCATGCTCTCACCGCGGTTAATAACTCCCTTTACGGTATAAGCACCTCCGGAAAATCCGATCTTGGCATGATACGATGCATTTGCTTGTATTTCGTAACACTGTCCGTCATCAGCAGTTATTTTGTTTGTCACAACCACCGAGAAGGATGTTCCCTTTGCTATGGGGTACTGCTTATCGAGCGGGATAGTATGATATCCGCCGTACTCGAAGCTCGTTTTTTTCTTCTCGAGAAGAACTCCGTCCCTGGGATTTTTATATCCGGCATTCAGCCTGTAAACCTCATAGGTGGTCTCCCCACCGAAAGATCCGGTCGACACGGTGACACGCGTCAGCTTCTGATCCATATCTGCCGTAAAAATGTTTGCCATGGAAGATTTCTTCATATCATACATATGGAAAAGCTGACTGGCCGGCATCAAATCGTACTGATTGATGAGATAGCTTCGGTTCTTCACCTCCACCAACTTCGTTGCCTCTTTATCCGAATAATAGTTGAAGGTTTCCGGGGTAGCGATAGACTTGTCATAGTAGGAAAGATAGAAGTAGCCGGATCCGTCGACACCCCAGTTCATCTTGTTATGATGTCCTTCTGACTCGTCATTTACAGAGCCCCAGCTGTTTTTCACGATGAAGGCACCGTCAGCCGGAGGTGTCTTGCTTTCTCCGGTTTCAGAATTTATTCCCTGCTCGAAGTTTGCTCTGCTGTAATTATCATCGTAACCGACTATGGTTACGGCATGGTTCGCACTCTCACCTTCTTTATAGACATACTGAGCCCATTTATCAGACAGATAATCCGATTCTTCCGGATAGGCCTGTGCAGCGTATCCGAAACTTATCGCTCTTCCTGCGTTTAACTCTTTTTTTGCAGAAGCGATGAAGTTTTCCCGGTCTGTGGAAGGATTCGGGAGGATGCTGCTCTCCTGAAGCATAGCCACATTGATCCCACCTCTGTGAGCATAGTCGGTAGGAATGATCCAGTCATCGAATTCGGAATAAGCTTCGCCTTCTCCGCTTCCTTTAGCAATTTCTTCTTTCATAGCGTCATTATAATGCGCCTCAACATTTCTCTGAATCAACTCCTCTGTCGGATTCACAATTCCCTGTGTAGCCATCGCTTTCAGCACCTGCTGTCTCCAATCAAGCATTATCAGTGGTTTGACTTCTTCAGATGCAATCCCCGCATAAACATCATAGTCAGTCCAGCCGTTCTTTCCACGATAAGCATAGGGATACTCATTTTCCTCGCCTTCGAAACGCTGATATTCGTCCTTAGGACCAAACCCTGAGGCAAATAGGGACGCGCCGAGGAACCCCTTACCCCCGTTGTTGTAGCTTGCATTTGGATTGTCCTTTTCAAGTTCAGAAACATCCACTCCCTCACCAACCTGTGATGCGGGTATGGCGCCGGGCTCGACATCCGCTTTTGTGATCGCGTGTGAACTAAACCATGCCAACGCTTTTTCGGAGAGGTTCAGCTCCTTTCCGCCGTTTGCCGCCTTATACTCCTCGTTTGTCACGCCGTTCTCATAGAGAAGGCTGGTCTCGGATGCAGCGACAACCGCGAAGCTCCAGCAGCTGGTCCACGGATTCTGAAGCTTTACGGATGTGACATAGTTCTTTCCGTCTACATCCCTGAGATCAAACTTTGACGGGAGAGCTGCCGCTTCCTTCATCTGCATTGCTCTTTTTGCCTTCGATCCGGTAGCGACGCCCTCGGTCGTAAACCGTATCTGCGAGGAGCCGATTCCTTTTTTCATCTTTTTCAGGGCAAGCTTATTCGCTACCGTCTTCTTTTCGGCAGCGCTTACGCTCCCCGGGGTTGCCTGCACAGATACCCCTGCAGCCAGAGAAGCGCAAAGCACAAGTGCCACTGTGTGTTTGAATACATTTTTAATTTTCACCCGCCTATACCTCCTAACGTATTTTGCTGTACCAAGCGAAATCAGATTAGAATTAATATCATTCCTGATCATTAATGAAGTTCAAGAGTTTCTCGTAAAGGTCATCAACGATGTGCTGTCCACTGTTCTTCATAATCGATAACCCCATCTGCTTTGCCACCCGGAGCCCACCGAAGCAGGCGCATTTATGGATTAATTGTCTGGAATGGTATATCCATCTGCCATAGA
>CAMVCQ010000097.1 GCA_947166015.1 uncultured Lachnospiraceae bacterium | reverse complement strand
GGAAGTGAAGAAAAAATAAAAGCTGAATCAGATCGTTTTGGAAAAATAAAAGTGCTTAAATAAGGAGAAAAAAATGAGCGGTTTCAAATCAGGATTTGTCGCTATAGTCGGAAGACCAAATGTCGGTAAATCCACACTTATGAACAGAATAATAGGTGAAAAAATAGCGATAACTTCACCCAAACCACAAACGACCAGAAAAAGGATACAGACTGTATTTACAGACGATCGCGGGCAGGTTATTTTTCTCGATACACCGGGAGTTCACAAGGCAAAAAACAAGCTTGGAGATTTCATGGTCGAGACTGCACTTGATACGATAGGTGATGCCGATATGGTGCTTTGGCTTGTTGAACCGGTGACATTTATCGGAAAAGGAGAGCAAAAAATAGCCGAAAAGCTATCTTCGTACAAAGGCAAAAAAATCCTTGTTATGAACAAAGTCGATACTATCAGAAAAGACGAGCTTTTGCTCTGTATGGATGCTTACAAAGACATACTAGAATTCGACGAGATCGTGCCGCTCTCCGCAAAAACAGGAGATAATGTTTCCGAGCTTGTGGATGTGATGTTTGAGCATCTGCCTGAGGGACCCGCTTACTATGATGAGGATACGCTTACGGACCAGCCGGTCAAAGAAATAGTTGCCGAGATGATCCGTGAAAAAGCATTGAAGCTTCTGTCTGATGAGATCCCGCACGGTATAGCCGTCGTGATAGAAAGTATGAAAAAAAGAGGCAACAGGGAGCTGTGGGATATAGAGGCGACTGTAGTCTGCGAAAAAGATTCGCACAAAGGCATGATCATCGGCAAAGGCGGAACTATGCTGAAAAAAATAGGAACTGCCGCGAGGCCCGATATGGAGAAGCTGCTTGATTGCAAGGTGAACCTAAAAATCTGGGTCAAGGTCAGAAAAGACTGGCGTGACAACGATCTGCAGCTGAAATCATTTGGATATAAATGAGTATACAAATAACGTGAAAAACAGTGTGCAAATAGAAAACAGATCAGTGAGAAACAGTAGGCAGATCAGCGTGAAAAAACAGTTCAGAAATCACGCATTAACTCTGACAGATCGTGCGAAAAATGATCATTTGTCAGACCGGAGTGAGATCAGATGAAACAAAAAGTGACCGGAATGGTGCTTATGTCCGCAGGGATCGGAGAATACGACAAACGGGTTGTGCTCCTCACGAAAGAAGAGGGCAGGATAACTGCGTTTGCAAGAGGTGCAAGACGCCCGAAAAATCACCTGTCAGCCGTCACCGAGCCAATGTGCTTCGGAAGTTTTTATGTTTATGCGGGCAGGGACTCGTATTCTATCGATGACGCTTCGATAGATAATTATTTTCCAAATCTGAAAAATGATCTCGAAAAGCTATATCTGGGGATGTATTTTTTGGAGGTCGCTGATTACTTCACCAGGGAGGGAATGAGAGCGCCGGGTGAGCTTGAGCTTGTGTACAGGTCTTTGCTTGCACTTGAAAAAGAGGTGATCCCCGACGAACTGGTCCGCAGAGTTTATGAGCTCAGGATGATGGCTATATCCGGGTATCAGCCGCACTACGACACTGAGAAAAATGTCTATACCGACGATGTCGGAGTCTGGAAGGTGTCTGACTCGACAGCGTATACGGTGGGGCAGATACTGACTCTGCCGCTTAGCAAGCTGTATTCGTTTACGGTCAGTGACAGAGTTCAAAAAGAGCTTGACAAAACTGTCGGAGCATTTTTACAAAGAAATGCCGATAAACAGTTCAATACACTGAAAACCTTAAATTCACTTCAAATATAGCTTGCATTACGCGGGAAATCCTAGTATAATCATTCACAGAGTGCAAAAAAATCAGACATCGTTTTTGGCGGCGAGGGAAGCTGACAACTGGCATTGTAGGCTGGCTTGCCGCGGAAAACAGTGACGGAAGGTGGTACCGATATGGAAGAGATGACTGCAGACATTTTTTATCAGATTATGAATGCGCGTGAGGTTTTGTGCGCTCATTGTGAGAATTATCAGAAAAATAAATCAAAAAGCGAGCTGGTTGAGGAACACGGATTGCGCTCGTCATCGTTCGGAAGCAACGAAAGTGACAGATGTCCGAGCTGTCAGGTGACGGCGATCGTCGACAATGCGCAGATCCAGGCTCAGATGTTCGGGCTTTTTGATTGATTGGAGGATTATATAACATGGAAAAAACTATGGAAAAAATAATCTCGGTGTGTAAAACAAGAGGGTTTATATACCCGGGATCGGAGATCTACGGCGGACTTGCAAACACCTGGGATTATGGAAATCTCGGTGTGGAGTTGAAAAATAATGTCAAGAGAGCCTGGTGGAAAAAGTTCATCCAGGAGAACCCGTACAATGTCGGCGTGGACTGCGCGATACTTATGAATCCGCAGACATGGGTGGCTTCGGGACATCTCGGAAGCTTTTCGGATCCGCTTATGGACTGCAAAGAGTGCCACGAGAGATTTCGTGCGGATCAGCTGATAGAAGCTTTTGCGGCAGAAAAAGGCATTGAGCTTGAGTCATCTGTTGATGGCTGGTCAAATGAGCAGATGCAGGATTTCATCACTGAAAAAGGAATCGAGTGCCCATCCTGCGGCAAGAAAAACTTCACGGATATCAGACAGTTCAACCTGATGTTCAAGACATTCCAGGGAGTGACCGAGGACGCGAAAAACACGGTATACCTTCGTCCGGAGACTGCACAGGGGATATTTGTAAACTTCAAAAATGTCCAGCGTACATCCAGGAAAAAGATACCGTTTGGTATAGGACAGATCGGAAAATCATTCAGAAATGAGATCACACCGGGTAACTTTACATTCAGGACCAGAGAGTTTGAGCAGATGGAGCTTGAGTTCTTCTGTGAGCCGGATACAGACCTTGAGTGGTTTGAGTATTGGAGACAGTTCTGTATAGATTGGCTGCATGGCCTCGGACTCAAGGATGAGGAGCTCAGACTTCGTGATCACGACCAGGAGGAACTTTCATTCTACAGCCGTGCTACAACGGATATAGAGTTTTTGTTCCCATTCGGATGGGGCGAGCTTTGGGGTATCGCTGACAGAACAAACTATGACCTTACCCAGCATCAGAATACTTCCGGTGAGTCAATGGAGTACTTCGATCCCGAGAAGGAAGAAAAATACATACCTTATGTAATCGAGCCCTCGCTCGGAGCAGATCGTGTGACGCTTGCATTTTTGTGTGCAGCGTATGATGAAGAGGAGCTTGAGGGCGGAGATATGCGTACAGTGATGCGTTTCCATCCTGCTATCGCGCCTGTCAAGATTGGCGTTCTACCTTTGTCGAAAAAGCTTGGCGAGCAGGCCGAGGAGGTATTCGCAGCGCTTTCAAAGGAATACAACTGCGAGTACGACGACAGAGGAAATATCGGAAAGAGATACCGCAGAC
Source organism: uncultured Lachnospiraceae bacterium (assembly GCA_947166015.1). GTDB lineage: Bacteria > Bacillota > Clostridia > Lachnospirales > Lachnospiraceae > Eubacterium_F. The sequence goes on along the minus strand of CAMVCQ010000097.1, from coordinate 2,651 downwards.
AGGACGAGATCGGAACTCCGTACTGCGTGACATACGATTTTGATTCGGTTGACGATCACAAGGTTACTGTTAGAGAGAGAGATTCGATGGAGCAGGAAAGAGTTGCTATCGATGAACTTTCGGACTACTTCAGGGAGAGGCTTGCGTACTGATCGCTAATGATCTCTCAGAGAGGTCGTGGGAAATGGTAAGCCAAATAAAGCGGATATATTGAGGTAATGTTTTGAGCAAACGCAGTGAAAGCTTAAAGAGGATCAAAAAACTTGACAAAATAACAAAAGGACATTCCGTGACTAGGGATCTATACTTCGAGGGGGAAGACAGAGCGCGCTTCCCCTGGGGAGGTTTTGTTACGGGTCTTTTTGTTTTTCTTGTTTTTGCGGCTGTTATTGCCGTGTGGGTTTTCAAAACGAACAATTCAAAAACACCGAACAATCAGCCGTCTACTCAAGTAGTAGAGGGCCCTGTTGCGACAGCGACGCCGGCACCGGTCGAGCCCACGGCAACACCTATGCCTGATATGGAGTCACAACCAAACATCGCTTCATTTTTGCAAGGGCCGAAATCCTGGAAAAAGAAATATGACTGGTCGGGCTCCTGGGGCAAAAAGATCATCGGTGGGCGCAGCTTCGGAGGATACGGCTGCGGACTCTGCTGCATGGCCAATTTTTATTGTTCTTTGACGCCTTATCAGTGCTCGCCGGTCGATATGTACAAGTTTGCGCTGAAAAACAGCACCTACCCGGGTGGCTGCGCCATAGACTGGCCACAGATCAAAAAGACGATGGAGGCAGCGGGATTTACGGTTGATTATGGAAAAAGGCCGAAAAAGTACAAGGATTTCCGCAAGCTTATCAGTGAGGCGCAGGCTTCCATGGTCGTTATCAGCTCGGCATATGACAAAACGTTCTGGAAAAACACATACGGTCACTATGTGACGCTGTTTGATTATGACAAGATCACCGACATGGTATTTTTGGCAGATTCGGGCAAGGCCCAGCGAAACAGAAGGTGGATTTCGCTGAAAACAGTCTACAAAGCCATCAAAAGGAGCAACGCAAACCACTACATGAGAATGCTCTCATACGACGAGAACAGGGACTCATATAAACATAAGAAAATATCCGGAAAATGGGTAAAGCCGGTTTATTGGCAAAAAAGCTGAATATCGGTACATTTTTACTTGCTTTTTTTTCGTCGCTGTGATAAGATAGTCACAGCGACTTTTCGTTTAATAAATATTTTAGGAGGAAAACAGTAATGGCAAACAAATGGGTGTATATGTTCTCAGAAGGTGACATGAGCATGCGCAATCTCCTTGGTGGTAAGGGTGCGAACCTTGCAGAGATGACGGATATCGGACTTCCGGTACCTCAGGGTTTCACAATCACAACCGAGGCTTGTACTCAGTACTATGAGGACGGCCGCAAGATCAATGATGAGATTATGAGCCAGGCAATGGACGGAGTCAAGAAAATGGAGGAGATCAACGGAAAGAAATTCGGCGATCTGCAGAATCCTCTTCTCGTATCTGTTCGTTCAGGAGCAAGAGCTTCTATGCCGGGTATGATGGACACAATTCTTAACCTCGGACTGAATGACGAAGTTGTCGAGGCTATGATAAAAGGAAATCCGGATCCTGCATTTGAGAGATTCGTTTACGATTCATATCGTCGTTTCATCCAGATGTTCTCGGATGTAGTTATGGAGGTTGGTAAGAAGTATTTCGAGCAGCTTATCGACCAGATGAAAGAGAAAAAAGGCGTTGAGTTTGACGTAGATCTGACTGCAGCAGACCTGAAAGAGCTTGCAGAGCAGTTCAAGGCTGAGTACAAAAAGCAGCTTGGTGAGGATTTCCCGTCTGATCCTGTTACACAGCTTAAGCTTGCTATCGAGGCAGTGTTCCGTTCATGGGATAACCCGAGAGCAAACGTATATCGTCGTGACAACGACATCCCATATAGCTGGGGTACAGCGGTTAACGTTATGCCGATGGTATTCGGAAACCTCAATGATGAGTCAGGTACAGGTGTTGCGTTCACTCGTGATCCTGCTACCGGTGAGAACAAGCTTATGGGTGAGTTCCTCAAAAATGCACAGGGCGAGGACGTGGTTGCAGGTGTTCGTACACCGATGCCTATCGCTCAGATGGAGCAGGAATTCCCTGAGGCTTACAAAGAGTTCATTCAGGTATGTGAGACACTTGAGAATCACTACCATGATATGCAGGATATGGAGTTTACAGTTGAGAACAAAAAACTCTATATGCTTCAGTGTAGAAACGGAAAGAGAACAGCTCCTGCAGCTCTCAAGATCGCTTGCGACCTCGTTGATGAGGGACACAAGACAGAGGAAGAGGCAGTTGCTATGATCGATCCTCGTAACCTTGATACACTTCTTCATCCACAGTTCGATCAGGATGCACTTAAGGCTGCTACACCGATCGGAAAAGGACTTGGAGCTTCTCCGGGTGCTGCTTGTGGTAAATGCGTATTCACAGCTGATGATGCTGTTGAGTGGGCAGCTCGTGGCGAGAAGGTTATTCTTGTTCGTCTTGAGACTTCACCTGAGGATATCACAGGTATGAAGAGTGCAGAGGGTATCCTTACAGTTCGTGGTGGTATGACATCACACGCTGCCGTTGTTGCTCG
>CAMVCQ010000096.1 GCA_947166015.1 uncultured Lachnospiraceae bacterium | reverse complement strand
GTTATGAGCCGGATGCTCTAACCAACTGAGCTAAAGGTCCGAATGTCTTTCGAGCTTTGCTCGAAAGCCATAGACTTTTGACCGTAGGTCAAAAGCCTCATGCTATGGTTAACAACCATGCTGCTTGAAAGCCATAGACTATTGAACTTCGTTCAAAAGCCCCATGCTATGGTTAACAACCATGTTGCTCGAAAGCCATAGACTTTTGACCGTAGGTCAAAAGCCTCATACTATGGTTTACAACCATGCTGCTTGAAAGCCATAGACTTTTGACCGTAGGTCAAAAGCCTCATGCTACGGATTACAACCATGCTGCTTGAAAGCCTCATGCAACTAATTCACTCCACCAACTTTTGAACTTCGTTCAAAAGTTTATGGCTTGCGGCTCTCATCCATCTGTCTTACAATGACTATGCGCCGCAAGACATTGACTCCAACGGGATTTGAACCCGTGTTACCGCCGTGAAAGGGCGGTGTCTTAACCACTTGACCATGGAGCCATCTCGTTGCGAAAAACTCACAACAAATGATATATTACCACACCCCGAAGGAAAATGCAAGGAAAAAATCAACTCTTATAAAGATTTCTTTTATCAATGACTCTTACAGCCTTGCCTTCACTTCTTGGGATTGTGTTCGGTTCTACCAATTTGACATCCGCAAGGATTCCAAGCATCGCTTTTAAGCCTGCTGTGAGCTTTTTGGTTGCCTGCTGGACATCAAATGTCTGATCCTGTGCCATAAACGGCGTTTTCTCAACCTGAACCTCTATCTTGTCCTGATGTGACTTGTCTCTGGTAACGATTATCTGATAGTTCGCCTGGAAGCCCTGGTTCAAAAGCACGGTCTCTATCTGTGAAGGGAATACATTGACACCCTTTACTACCATCATATCGTCACTTCTTCCGAGCGGTTTTGTCATTTTTACATGAGTTCTTCCGCAGGAGCATTTTTCGCGTGAAAGGATACAGATATCTCTCGTCCTGTACCTGATAAGCGGAAACGCCTCCTTGGTGATGCAGGTAAACACGAGTTCTCCTTTTTCTCCGTCCGGAAGCACCTCTCCTGTTTGCGGATTGATGACCTCAGGTATGAAATGATCCTCATTTATATGCATACCCGTCTGCGCCGAACACTCAAACGCAACTCCGGGACCGGAAATCTCAGTCAATCCGTATATATCGTAAGCCTTGATGCCGAGAGAAGACTCTATCTCCCTACGCATCTCCTCAGTCCAGGCCTCAGCGCCAAAAATACCCGCTTTCAACTTCAGCTGATCCTTTACACCCCTTGCCTCTATGCTTTCCGCAAGATAAGCCGCATATGACGGCGTACAGCAAAGGATTGTGGAACCCAGATCCGTCATAAACTGAATCTGTCTTTCGGTATTACCTGATGACATCGGAAGCGTCAGACAGCCAACCTTGTGAGAACCTCCGTCGAGTCCCGAACCTCCTGTGAAAAGTCCATATCCATAGCAGATATGAACCACATCCTCTTTTGATCCGCCGGCTGCAACAATAGCTCTTGCGCAGCATTCAGACCATATATCGATGTCGTGCTGCGTATAGAACGCAACAACTCGACGCCCCGTAGTACCGCTTGTCGAATGTATCCTCACACAATCAGAAAGCGGTCTTGCGAGAAGTCCGTAGGGATAAGCATCCCTCAGATCGTCCTTTGTGATGAATGGAAGCTTGTGAAGGTCCTCAACACCGTGAATATCCTCCGGTCTGATACCTTTGTTTTCCATCCTGTTTCTGTAATAAGGCAGATTGTCATACACATACTGAACCTGCTTAACCAAGCGTTCGTCCTGGAGTTTTTTGATCTCCTCGCGAGACGCTGTTTCTATACTTTCTTGAAAATATTTACTCATGTCCTTTTTCACTCCATTTTTTTATACGGGAAAGGGGGCTGGCAAGCTGCCCACCCCCTTTTGATGTTATAACCAAGCGTATTTCTTTATTTATAAGTAAATCCGTTTATCGATCATAACTTAGTAACGTTTGCTGCCTGCGGTCCCTTCTCTCCCTGGATGACTTCAAACTCAACCTCGTCACCCTCATCCAAAACCTTGAAGCCGTCCATCTGCAATGCGGAAAAATGTACAAACACATCTGTTCCTTCTTCATCTGAGATGAATCCAAACCCCTTCTTTGCATCAAACCATTTAACTGTTCCCTTCATGTGTCTTGCCTCCTAAAGATAAAAAATTTAACACAACTAAAACTTTACCACACGAAGTGAAAAATGTCAATATCGAACTTTCCTTCGGTAGAACTTTTTTATTCTTTTTTGCAGGAAGCAGCGTGCGGACAGGCGTGCCCGCAATGAGCACAATTCCCACCACATATCACGGATTTTCCCGCTTTTTTCTCTTTCACCATTGATCTGATGATAAGAGCCACAATTCCGGCGAGAACCCCGGCTCCTATGATAGTTCCAACCATATCTTTTTCCTTTCCATATGAGGCATCCGGGGATCACATTATACTTGTGTCCCCGGATGTCAATAGCAAAAGTGTATGTAACAATGTTAAATCTCGTTTAATTTTTTGTTTACTTTGAGTGTCTTTGCTCTTTCCCTTGGTTTTCTGACCAGAAGCCATATTCCAAAGAGAACCACTGCCACGCTCAACGCCTGGAATACCATCTGCAGACCGTTTATATTTCCTGTCACAAGGCATCCAATCTGATAAATGCACATAGAAACCAGATATGCAAATCCGCACTGATATCCTATCGCTCTCCAGAACCAAACGGTATTGTTCATCTCACGCTTGATAGCTCCCATAGCAGCGAAGCAAGGTGCACAAAGAAGGTTGAATGACAGGAAGCTGAATCCTGCCAAAAGCCCAACGATCGATGTTGTTCCGAAGGCTGTAGCTATGTTTGACCAGGTGCTTGCATCTCCACCACCGTAGAGGATTCCCATAGTTCCGACGATGTTCTCTTTTGCAACAAGACCTGTAACAGACGCCACCGTCGCCTGCCAATCTCCCCAGCCAAGCGGGTAGAATATCCACGCTAGCGCGTTACCGATAGCTGCAAGTATCGAATGGCTTATCTCGTCCTCGCCGAGCATCCTGAACTGTCCGTCAACCCATCCAAAGAATGATGTAAACCAAACCACAATAGTTGAAAGAAGGATGATAGTTCCGGCTTTTTTGATAAATGACCAGCCTCTCTCCCACATACTTCTAAGCACCGTTCCAACTGTCGGAAGGTGGTATGCAGGAAGCTCCATCACGAACGGTGCAGGGTCACCTGCGAACATTTTTGTCTTTTTCAGTATGATTCCCGATATGATGATCGCAGCCATTCCGAGGAAATACGCTGACGGTGCAACCCACCAAGCGCCTCCAAATATAGCTCCTGCCACCATTCCGATAAACGGAAGCTTGGCGCCACACGGGATAAATGTCGTCGTCATAACGGTCATTCTTCTATCGTTTTCATTTTCTATGGTCCTTGAAGCCATGATTCCCGGGATTCCACATCCGGTGCCCACAAGGATAGGGATAAATGATTTGCCCGAAAGTCCAAATCTCCTAAATATCCTGTCGAGGATAAATGCGATTCTCGCCATATATCCGCAGCTCTCCAAAAATGCAAGGAATATAAACAGTACAAGTATCTGAGGCACAAATCCAAGCACCGCACCGACTCCGGCTACGATTCCGTCCAGGATCAGACCTCTGAGCCATCCCTCCTCAGGTACTCCCATAGCATCCAAAAGATTTCCTACAAGGACAGGTACTCCCGGAACAAACACTGCTCCCTCTGCTGTCGGGTCCGGAGCTTCCGCTCCGTATTTTTCCACAACAGGTATCGCTTCAGCAAGCTCAGCTCCCGTATGTTCTTCTTCTGAGGTTTCCAGCGTTTCCTCATCTTCAACCTCATGAGATACAGTTGCCGTCTCGGGGATATTTTTCTGCGCAGCCCACGCTTTCAGTGCCGCCACCGCAGCTTCACCGTCGAAATCCTCCGCCTCTGAATCAAGCTTGCCTGCAACCTCCTCGTCGCCGTACTCCTCAGACTCGACAAATGCCGAAACAATGTCCGATGCCTCGTCGTAGCTTTCTGTTGCTTCGACATACTTACCATCTGTAAACGGCACACACCAACCGTCTCCAAACACACCGTCGTTTGCCCAATCAGTACCCCATGTTCCTACTGTTGTTACCGATACATAGTAAACCAGTATCATGATAGCAGCAAAAATAGGCAGCGCGAGGATCCTGTTTGTAACTATTTTGTCGATCTTATCCGATATCGTAGATGAGTTTTTATCTTTTTTCTGTACGCAATCATCTATCATTCCGGAAATGAAATCATATCTTTCACCTGTGATGATGCTCTCTACATCATCATCCATTGCCTGCTCAAGATCTGTTCTGATCTGTGACAGATCAGGGAGGTTTTTGAAAAGCTCAGCTATCTTGTCATCTCCCTCGAGAGCTTTGATAGCCACAAAACGCTTCTGAGCATCCGGAACATCAGCTCCAAGCTTTTGCTCGGATTCTTTCACAGCCTGCTCGACTTTTTCATCAAACTGGCTGATTGGCTTAGGTGCTACCTTTGATTTTGCAAGCTCTACTGCTTTTTGTGCCGCTTTCTCTATGCCCTGATTTTTGAGCGCTGAGATCTCTACTGCAGGACAACCTATTTTTTCTGATAGATTTTTGAGATTGATGCTGTCACCGTTTTTCTCAACAACATCCATCATGTTTACAGCCATGATCACAGGTATTCCAAGCTCGATAAGCTGTGTTGTCAAATACAGGTTTCTCTCGATGTTTGTTCCATCTATAATGTTTAGTATTGCATCCGGTTTATCATTCAATAAATAGTTTCTCGCCACAACCTCCTCGAGGGTATATGGTGAGAGTGAATAGATTCCCGGCAGATCGGCTATTTTTACTTCCTCTCCTCCGGACAGGTTTTTCTTCAGTTTACCTTCTTTTTTCTCAACTGTTACTCCGGGCCAGTTTCCAACAAACTGGTTCGAGCCGGTCAATGCGTTGAACAGTGTTGTTTTACCGCTGTTCGGATTTCCGGCCAAAGCTATTGTCAGTGACATTTTTTCTTCCTCCGTTTCAATATCAGCTTTTACGATTTTTACATTTCTTGCTGTTTTGTCAGCATGTTTACTGCTTATTTCAGCTTGAATTTATGATTTTTGTTTTGTTCTTACGATTTGCGTTTTGCAAACGATCATCTTTAGTTATGCCGAGACATCAATGATTTCGGCATCTGCTTTTCGAAGTGACAGCTCATATCCACGAACTGTAACCTCGACCGGATCCCCAAGCGGTGCGACCTTACGTATGTAAAGCTCGACTCCCTTGGTGATACCCATATCCATGATACGTTTTTTCACAGGTCCTTTGCCTTGTATGGCAACAACCTTTACGGTAGTACCTACCTTCGCATCCTTAAGCTTTGACATTTTCTTCCTCCTTCCAAAAAATGAGTCAAATTAACAAAGCACAGCAAAAGCTGAGTGCTCATGCACTCAGCAGTGTGCTTATCACTCATTGAAAAACATATGACTTTTTATATGGTAGCGAGACTATGACTCGCCTCGAACCCGATTTTTTCTACCATTATTTTTTTTGCAAGACTTCCGTCAAGAGCGATCCTTGAATCATGTACCTGAAGGATCATGTTCTCACCTATCTTGTTGACGACCGTGACTCCTGCATCCGGCACAAATCCCATCTCTTCAAGATGGCGATGAGTCTGCTCAAGGCCTCCGACCTTCACGACTTTGACGGTTTCTCCAGGTTTTGCAACTGTTAATGGCATCATTAAACCTCCTCCGTTGCACGCATGTAACTATTGTTTGTAATGTTGTACTTTGGTTTTGGTTTGTTTACTTCTGTTAGGCTTGCCTAACTTTTATCAAGTAGACTATATCATAGAAAACTATTGATGTCAAGAGAAATTTTATAAAAAAAAGACACCCTTTCGGATGTCTTTTTTTTGCTCCCCCTGCCGGGCTCGAACCAGCGACACATCGGTTAACAGCCGATTGCTCTACCGACTGAGCTAAGGAGGAAGAATCAGCAATCATTGATCACTGAAAACTGCATATTACATATTATATCATTCAAAAACGTATTGGTCAAGCCTTCGATCTATTAGTATCCGTCAGCTGCATGC
>CAMVCQ010000095.1 GCA_947166015.1 uncultured Lachnospiraceae bacterium | reverse complement strand
CCGGCACAAATAGCCGTGTGAAAAATCAGCATATCAATGTGATTTTTCACACTATCTCCTATGTTATATTTTTTCCGGGATGCCGATTGGGACCTGACTAATTCCCGCTCGTTAATCACCCCAACTCCCCTACGAGAAGTAGACTACTTCCTCGGCGGGTGGTTCGGCCGGTGAGACTGAATCAGCCCACAAGATCGGATACATCTGCTGATATCCGGGGTTGAACTCAGGCTTGACTTTCACTCTGACATTGACCCAGGAGTCTATTTCAAGCGATTCCGCTTCCTTGGCGTGGCACAAAAAGCCAATTTTTTGGATATCATCAGCACAGCAGGTCATCGCGGCTCTGGCCGGTACAAATGTCCCGTTCGGGAAATTTTTCGACCTGTATACCTGCCCTTTGAACTCTATCGTTTTTTCCGTGTATCTCTCGGGATGCTCGCTGGCATCCAAGTACCAGAGTCCGAAATCATCGTCCTCAAGTACTATCTCAGAAGCGTTGACATCGTACGGCAGCTCATCGGCAACATTATTCTCGACAGTTCCGTCCACGGACTCAAACATCACCTGCGCAGCCCTGTTTATCGCCTTTACGTTCCTGCGCATCGAGGGTTTGTTCATCTCAGGCTCACACCTGTTAAAAATAACCAGATCGGACATCTGGAAATGAGCCATCATCATTGATTTCATGTTGTTTACATACATATCGAATGTCTGCGCATTGACAGTAGTGAATGTCTGGATCACGACCCAGTTTTCGGGAAGCACCTTGTTGTAGATGTTGTCGAGATCCCACATACCATTCACTTCGATGATAACACGATCCGAATGATACTTTTTGATGTCATAGAGGCACATTTCTTCGGTGAATTCTTCCTCTTCCTCAACGGTTATGACATCGATCTTGTATCGCTTCAAAAGCAGCTCATCGAGCTCCTCCTCACCCTCTTCGGTAAGGATGAGCAGGCTCCTTTTGCCGTCGTCAAAGTTTCCTTCTTCTATAATCTCTCTGATGCAGGTTGTCTTTCCACTCTCAAGAAAGCCCGTGAAAAGGTAAACCGGCACATCTTTGTTTCCAAACATTTTTCTCTCCATTTTTGATCATAACAATTACTTTGATAGTTTTACGATCAGCTGAACAGCTCCTTGATCTTGTCTTCTTTCAGCTCCGCGCCTATGACACACAAACGGCCGGTGTAGTCAGCCGAACCGCGTCTGATCTCGTATTCACCTGGTACAAGGTCAAAGTGGAACCACTCGCCCTCAGTTGCCGGCACGATTCCTTTTGCACGAAGGATGTTGCCGTATTCGCCCTGTGAGCCGTCTTCATCTGCTGCAGAGAGCTTTTCAAGGATTGATTTAAGCTCGGCCTCTTCGTATTTTTTCGGGCTCTCGATACCCACGCTCGCAAACACCTCATCAGCGTGATGATGGTGATGATGGTGGTCATGGTCGTGATGACAACACTCTCCGTCGTGATGATGCTCATGCTCGTGGTCGTGATCGTGATGACAGCACTCGCCGTCATGATGATGCTCGTGGTCGTGGTCGTGATCGTGGTGACAGCACTCGCCATCGTGATGATGCTCATGCTCGTGGTCGTGATCGTGGTCGTGATCGCAACACTCGCCGTCGTGATGGTGATGTCCACACTCCGGACACACATCCTCTTCCTCCATCAGCTCCATTTTGAGCGAATCAGCGCTTTCCATCGCCTGAAGGATATTTTTTCCGTCGATCTCATCCCAAGGTGTGGTGATGATCGACGCATTTTCGTTCTTTTCTTTTATCAAAGTCAATGCAGCATTGAGCTTGTCCTCAGAAATCCCGCCTGTTCTTGAGAGCACGATCGTCTGTGCACTCTCTATCTGGTTATTGTAGAATTCGCCAAAGTTTTTCATGTACATTTTTGCTTTGGTCGCATCGGCAACAGTCACTGCCGAGCCGAGCTCAACATCGTTTCCACCGACATGCCCCGACATTACGAGATCTGCGTCGTCCTCTACGCCTTTGTTTTCATCAAGGATTCCCGCAACCGCGCGCACCACGTCAGAAAGCTTGCCGACTCCCGACGGCTCGATGATGATACGGTCAGGGGTGTATTTTTCCAAGACCTCTCCAAGCGCAGTTCCAAAGTCTCCCACCAGTGAACAACAGATGCAGCCCTGATTCATCTCGGTCACCTCGATACCGGCATCCTTCATAAAACCGCCGTCTATACCGATCTCACCAAATTCATTTTCTATGAGCACGAGCTGCTGCCCGGCAAATGCTTCTTTTATCAGTTTTTTGATGAGCGTGGTTTTGCCCGCCCCCAAAAATCCCGAAAATACATCAATTTTAGTCATTTCAGTTTTCCTCCTACAAATAACTCACAAACTCTTCTAATGTCATATCTGCCTGTTCCAAAATACACTTTAAGGTTCCTTTTGATACCTCCCTATGATTTGGAATTATTGTCACATTTTTACCATCTCAGAATCTTCATAGTATAACTCCAGTGCCTCTCTGAGATTATTTTTCGCTTCTTCGATAGTCTCACCTTGCGTTGCTACTCCGGAAACAATGTCTTTAACAACATACCAAGGTTCTTCATACGATAACAAAAACAGTCTTGACATCACTTCATCACCTCCATAGTGATAATTTCCTTTTGTTTCTGCACGATCCATTCGTTGGCAGAGTTTAGGCCGTCATCCGAATAATCAAATAACTCTTCAAACACTTCCTCGTCGGTCTTCTCGAGGATATACGGACCTTTCCAAACCTGCGCACGAAGGCAATCCTCCATTTCGACACCGCCGCCCTCGACAGCTCCGCTACCGGCTTCGCCCGCACTATCATCTGCCGAGCCACCGCTGATGCCTACCGAGTCATCGTCAAAGCCGTCGCCGGGTCCGAACTCGTCATTTAAAAATGTCCCGACAGGCCGTTCAGCCTTGCCGATCCGAAAGCACACGCCTCGGTAAGAGCCCTTAAAAACCGTTTTTTTGTAATAATCAATGGAATACAGATTTACGCCTTCCATGTATGACATTTACATTCCTCCAAGTCGCAGCACCGTATGTGAACTCAAACCAAGTTTTACTGCAAATTAATATTGACATCAAAACTCCAAGCTGTCGATCAAAGCGCTGCTTCGACAAAAATGTCGTAGATTGCCTTGATAGCGTTTTCGAAATCATCATTACTCACACCGATGATGACATTGAGCTCGGATGAACCCTGGTCGATCATTTTTACGTTTACATGCGCGTGTGCGAGTGCTGCAAAAATCCGTCCTGCAGTTCCCCTGGCACTCTTCATGCATCGACCAACCACCGCGATCAAGGCGAGATCGGAATCGATATCCATATGGTCCGGCTCGCAGCTTTCTTCGATCTGAGCCAGTATCTGCTGCTCTTTTTTTGCAAATTCATCCTGATGAACGATCACGGAAAACGTGTCAATACCTGACGGCATATGCTCAAATGAAACGCCATGCTCTTCAAACGCCTGGAGCGCCTTTCTGCCGATACCTATGGCAGCGTTCATCTTGTTTTTCTCAAGTGTGATCGATGTGAAGCCTTTCTGTCCGGCAATACCTGTGATAGTGTACTTGGAAGTTTTCGATGTCTGGGCAACTATCATCGTACCCTCTGCTTCAGGGTCATTGGTGTTTTTGATATTGATCGGTATGCCAACCTGGCTTACCGGGAATGTCGCATCCTCGTGCATTACGGACGCACCCATGTACGCAAGCTCCCTGAGCTCCTTGTATGTGATCGTATGGATAACCTCAGAATTTTTCACGATACGCGGATCTGCTACCATAAATCCGGACACATCAGTCCAGTTCTCATATATATCAGCCTTGATCGCACGAGCAACCAAAGATCCTGTAATATCAGACCCACCTCTCGAAAATGTAACGATCTTACCATTTTTGAGACTCCCGTAAAATCCCGGAACCACTGCTCTTTCGTGCTCCTTCAGGTGCTCAGCCAGAAGTCTGTAGGTTTCCTCGGGATCCAATGTCTCCTCGTCCTTGAAACGGACAACATTTGCCGCATCAACAAACTCATATCCAAGGTATGCCGCAAGGACTTTACCATTGAGGTATTCGCCTCTGGACGCCGCAAACATCGAGCCTGCGCCATCCTCAAGTTTTTTTGCTATCTCATCAAAATCGGCTTTCAGAGATATCTTCAGCCCAAGCCCTTTTATGATTTCTTCATATCTTGATTTAATTTTGCCTAGTTCCTTTGCGTAGGCTTTGCCCTGTGATGCGAGATCTGCGCACTTGTAGAGCATATCAGTGACCTTCGTATCTCCGGAATTACGCTTTCCGGGCGCTGACGGAACTACATATCTCCTGCCTTCATCAGCATGAATAATGTTTGCAACCTTTTGAAACTGCTCGGCACTTGCCAAAGAGCTTCCGCCGAATTTAACTACTTTTTTCATTTTTCCTTCTCTTTTCTATTGCTTATTTTTTTAGTTTACACATATTTAATAATAATACATTTATAATCAGAAACTGTCAAGCCAAAAATCATCATATTTCGCACAAAAATCTTCTAATTTCGCACGAAATCACTCGAACGCAAAAATTCAATCCCTGCGACATTTCGCACATAATAATAAATAGGGGACATTTCGTCACAGTCAATGACAAAATGTCCCCTACCACTAATCGTTCATATCAAGTGAAAAGATCAAAACGAATCCATTTTTATATCTCGACATCCTCGCCGTAGTCGACATTGTCGTAGCCAAATCCGAACATCTGATAAAAATCATCCCAATATCCGTCGATGTCACCGAGCTCTTTTATATTATCAGTCGCCACAGTCTCCCAAGCCTTAGCAACCTCAGACTGCACCTCCGGCTTCATCTCCCAGTCATCGAGCCTGATGTAGCCCTCATCGTCTGTTTCGTCTTTTGGAAGCTTGTCGAGGTAGAGGCGTTCCATCTGCTCTATACACCCCTCGTGAAGGTTTTGAGCCTTCATAACCTTGTACAGAAGTGTGATGTAGAGCGGCACAATCGGAATAGCCGCCGATGACTGCGTCACAAGCGCTTTATTCACGGAGATATAAGCGCGCAATCCTTTGTCAGAATATTTTTCCGAAAGAGTGTCCGCGGTCTTTTTCAGGTGCTTTTTGGCCTGCCCGATGCTTCCTTCTTTGTATATTGGATGCGTCATAGTCGGTCCAATGTAAGAATAAGCCAGCGTAACGGCGCCGTCAGCGAGCACTCCCGCCTCATCGAGCACGCGTATCCACTCTTCCCAGTCTTCACCGCCCATAACCTTGACGGTATCAGCTATCTCATCGTCATTTGCTACAGGAACGGTCACATCTGTGATCTCGTTTGTACGAAGGTCGAGCGTACGGTTTGTAAACTCTTTTCCAACGGTTTTCAGCACACTTGAAACCGTTTTTGTGACAGGCGTGCCATCCTCAGCAGTCTCTCCTGTCTTGACAGTCCTTCTCGGCGCAGCAAGCGAGTAGATCACCATATCGACCTGACCGAAATCAGACTTGATCGTATCGATCACGGTCTGTTTCATCTCATCCGAAAATCCGTCACCGTTAAAAGACTTCGCATACAACCCGTCCGCTTTTGCCTGCGCGTCAAACGCAACTGTGTTGTACCAGCCGGCCGATGCCGTCCTTTTCGGAGGCTTACTCTCTTTTTCAAAAGCAACTCCTATGGTATCAGCCCCGTATCCGTACGCAACCGCTATACGGCTTGCAAGTCCATACCCGGTCGAGGATCCGATGACAAGGACTTTTTTCGGTGCCTTGATATCTCCACCGATCTCTCTTGATGCCCTTTTTTCCTTGACATACTCAATCTGTCTGCGAACACTTTCAGCGCACCCTTTTGGATGCGCTGTCGTGCAAATAAACCCTTTTACCTTTGGTTCAACTATCATTTTCCATGCTCCTTTTCATTTCTTCTTCAAGCTCATCAGCAAAACTGATCATTTTTTGCTGTTTTCATCTTCGTAACCCTCGATCACTTCGCCGTTTTCGTCGACATAAACCCATTCGTAGTCCATATGTCTTTTGATAATAATGATCGCTATCATTCCAAGCAGTGCCACACCAAAGCCAATCGCTGCCGGAACTACCGGTGAATCATCTCCTGTCTGCGGAGATCCGTCAACCACACCGTCAGTCTC
>CAMVCQ010000094.1 GCA_947166015.1 uncultured Lachnospiraceae bacterium | reverse complement strand
TGAAAAAACTCTTCAGACTTATATATACACTGACATACTTTGTCTCCCTGCTTCCCTTAAAGTTATACGATCTCTGTCACGGAACGGAGTTTTCGGGAATGGAGCATAATAAGGATACAGATGGGCGATACAGCTACAGTCCGTCTTCTCTTTTTTCATTTCCACAGATCAAAAAATACATCCGCAGATACTTGTCAAACGGTCACGGGCATGGTATACTTGACATCGGCTGCGGCAAAGGATTTGTCCTTCATTTTTTTTCTTCATTTGACTTTGACACAGTATCCGGAATTGAGTACAATGATGATCTTTGCAGGACAGCAAGGAGAAACCTCAGTTGCGGCACTAAAAACATCACTTTATATCACGGTGATGCAACGAAGTTTTTGCGATACGCTGATTATGATACCTTTTATCTGTACAATCCCTTTGACCAAGACACATTAGAGCTTTGTATCCGCAGGATACTTTCAACCTTGAAGGATAACCCCAGGAGGCTTACAATTATTTATTGCAATCCGCTTTACAAAGACGTTCTGATAAAACACGGATTTCGTGCAGTAAAGCATTTTTATTATAAAACAACCATCTATATACTTTAGCTCCGATTAAGGAATCAAACAATGACAGGGATAAGATTTAACAAAACGGTATTCTGTACGTATCAGGCAATATCAGATGATCTGATGTATTGGGCCTGGTTTGATGTACTTTTCCTCAGTATATGCTACGGACTTGACTCGACAACGACTTCCTTGGTCTTTTCCGTATCATTTTGGGTCGCCCTGCTAATGAAGATCCCCGGAAACCTTATCGCCAAAAAGCTTGGTGCAGGACACAGTGTTATACTGGCTGCATTTTTGTTTCTTATGGCAGCGATCATACTGACCTTTGGAAGGACAATTATAGCAGCGATCATCGGAGAGAGTATCTATCTGATCGCGAAAACCTTCCAGGAGATGTCAACAGTTATCATCAAAAATGTCGCCAAAAAAGATCCTCTACATATCGATTACGCAAAGATCATGTCTGCCTCAGGAACGGTATTTTCCGTTATTACTCTTATCGCGGCAGCATTATTAAACCCTCTGAGCAACATCAGCATATCACTGCCGATGTACATCTGTATCGGGTTTTGCCTGATTTCCTGTGTTCTGTCAATCTACGTAGGCGGATACGATACAAAGGAAACTAAAGATACTGCCACAAACACGTATGAGGTTTTGCCCGGAGCAAAAGTCCGTTCCTTTGACAAAACTACAGTCAGTTGCCTGTTACTGTCTGTTTTATTTATAGCAATTTTTACGGTATCAGGAAACATCTTTAAACTGATGTTGGACAGTGATCTGACCTCTCTGACCGATCAGGATGGAAAAGTACTTATTTTCTCCATACTCCTGATCGGAAGCAGATTTGTCAAACTGATCGGAAACGGCTTGCTATATCTGAGCCGTAAGAAAAATATAAACCAGACCAGATTTTTCTTTGCCGTCATACTGGGAGTTTTGCTGCTATCCGGTCTTGCCGTGGCAAGCAGGTTCGGATCCGGTTACGGGGCTGTCATTGTTGTGCTTATAGCATTTATGATCCGTGTACTTATCTATGATCCCTTCCACTACAGCATCTATGACTTTATGCTGAAACGCCTGAAAGAACAAAAAATGATAAATGTCCTGTTCGTAAATTCCATAGGAACCGATCTGTTCACAACTCTGTTTTCAACACTTATAACAATATTGCTTGGATTTATGGGGATGGACGGAGTAGCTGTGATGCTCCTTGTTATAAGTATCCTGTTTGTATCCGTGTTTCTCTTTATAAAAAACAATCTGATACGCACAAGAGGAAACAAAAGCTACAGAGCATGGAAGGAAGATGAACTGTCAGACTCCGATGAGATGGCTGCCGCAACTGTACTCCTGATGCACTACGGAATCATCAATGATAAAAACTATACACCCATGGATCTGCAAAAAGACGTTGCCGAGATTAAAAACATCAGTAATGTTTATCCGGAGATATCCTTTGAAGGATATCATGCTTATGATGAAGAATTACTTAAAACACTCTTTGTTTCAGGTCATCCATGTGCCATAAAAGCCCGCACACATGAGGATGATAACTATCACTGGCTTGCACTTCTTTATATGGATGATGACGGAGGTGTCGTATGGAATCCGTATTCCGAAGCGCAGTTTTTGGTACAATTTGACAGTATTATAGAATTATCCGATTATACTGTCACAGAAAAATCATGAAAGAAGAAACCATCCGTATAACAAGGAGGTCCATAGATGGTCGAAAACGATAAGACGATGATAGGTGCCCGCCAATTCCTTGAATACAATCCCAAACAATGGGATAAGATCAAAAACATTTATGACGAACTGTCTGTGCATTACCGGAAATTAATAGAAAATAAAAGAAACTCCACGGACAAGGTTATCCACTTTGGGGCATATGCCGTGATCGACGCCCAGTTCGGAATGGATGATGTTTTTGAGCTTATGAAAAAGGATCCCAAGCACTGGGATCCCAAGATCGTTATAATTCCGGATATATCGAGAACATATCAGCATCAGGAGCAGACATATCTGAGAACCAGAGAATTCTTTGTTACAAAATACGGCAAAGATTATGTTGTTGACGGCTGGGATATGAGATCAAATACTTTTTTTGATCATACGGATCACTTTGATATCATATATTTTTCCACTCCTTATGATACAATGGTACCGGAGATACATTCCATCGAATACGCCTCGTCAAAAAACGTCCTGCCGGTGTATGTAAACTACGGATTTGATGTCGCGTATAATTTTATGTATATGCGTATGAAGGCTCCGGCACTGAACTACGTGTGGAAATACTTCACTGAGACTGTCTACTCGGAGAAGGATATCCGCGACCTGCAAATAATCAATGGAAAAAATGTCGTGCTTACCGGATATGCAAAGATGGATGCTTATGTGAAATATAAGAGCACTTCCAATAAGAGCAGAAAAAAAATCCTGATCACGCCGCACCATTCCGTCAATTTGAAAGATTTACCATTATCAAATTTTATGACATATCATAAGCTTATACCCAGGCTCCCGGATATTTTTCCGGACATTGATTTTGTATTCAGACCACACCCTCTTCTTTTTGCCAGAATGGCATTGAACAAAGTCTGGACTGATGAGCAGATCGACGACTATCTGACTGAAATCAGCAGAGCCGGTATCGAGTACTCGGTTGGCGGTGATTATCTGAAGCTTTTTTCCGAGTGCGATGCTATCATTAACGATTGCGGATCATTTACCCTCGAATGGCTGTTTACCGGTAAACCCGGATGCTTTGTTTACAATGATGAGTTAAAGAATGAGCATCTGACCTCACAGATGAAGGAGGCGATCAAAAGATACAGGATCGCTCGAAGTGAAGATGACATCATAGGCTTTATCAAAGAGATCGGTATCACCGATATGAAACCGGAGTATGCCATGGACGACTGGGTATGTGAAAACATCGCCATTAACTACCCTAATGTGGCAAAAAGGATTTTGGATGAATTGGATATTCTAAGGTAATTCTCCTATAGTAATGCATTTACTTGGACAACATTGAAACAGGAGAACATTGAAACAGGAGGACATATGGAGTATAAAGATTTGGTCATCGGTGTACTTGGCGGAATGGGTACCTACGCTACCATCCACCTGTTTAAGCAGTATGCTGAGATTTTTGAGGCAAAAAAAGAGTGGGATCGTCCCCGTATGATCATAGACAACCGATGTACCATGCCAAGTCGTGTAAGAGCCATCCTATACTCAGAGAACAAGGAAATACTTATCGATGAAATGAGTCAGTCCGTAGCCGGACTCATAAGCAGCGGCTGCAATAAAATCTTTCTGGCGTGTAATACCGCACAACTATTTATTCCCGATATAATCCGTTTGGTACCGGATGCAAGAGAAAAGCTTATAAATATCATAGATGTATGTGCAGCAGGATTATCTGATGACCATGTAAAGGAAGTATATCTTTTAGCTTCCGAGGGAACCATCAGCTCAGGGATATATCAAAAGGCTTTTGACAACTGCAACATAACCTGCAGGGCTCCGGATTCGGATGAATTCCCGCTCATACGGGAGTGTATAGAGGCCGTGAAGCAAAATCAATACAATGATGAGGTTCGGGATATTTTTATTGAGATGATAAACAGAAATAATACCTGTATTTTGGGATGCACTGAGCTGCCCGTCTTATACGAGAAATACAGAGATAAATGTCAACACATACGAGTGTATGATCCTGTCTATATGACACTTGAAAAACTAAGGAGTGATAATGAAAAAAATACTGACATTTGGAGTGTTTGATTACTTCCATATCGGCCATTTGAGACTTTTCAAGCAATGCAGGGAATACAGCGATTACCTTATCGTAGGAGTGCAGAATTCGGATTATGCCGTGCTGCAGGATCCTGATAAAAAAATGTTGTACTCAACCGACGAACGTGTAGAAATGATCGAATCGTTACGTATAGTGGATGAGGTATTTGTATACAACAGGCTTGACACTTCCATCATGGAGAGCACCGACTTTGACATACTGGCACTGGGTGAGGACCATATCGGGGACAGATTCGATATGATCTCAGATTGGTGTAGGGATCATGACAAATCGATAGTCCATATGAAACGAACTCCGGGAATCAGTTCATCAATCATCAAAAACAGCTTATCATAAACGACGGGAGATCATTATGAACAAAACAATTATGATCATATCTTCATCCTTGGATGTACGTCTTTTGACAGCCGTAAAGGAAGCAAAGAAGCTCGGCATCAGAACTGTAGCCTGTGTCAGGGAAGAAGACGATGGCTCACTTGCAAATGCTGATATTTACTACAATGTTAACGGAAAAGATACAGACAAGCTGCTTTCCATAGCAAAAAAGGAAAACATTGACGGCATACTCGGAGTTTGGGACAAGTCCGCTCTTTCCGCGGCAATCATTGCAGATAAACTCGGACTTGCCGGCAACCCACCGGACAGCATCAGAGCCCTTTTGGAAAAAGGACACTTTCGCAGGCTCCAAAAAGAAGCGGGAGTGTTTTGTCCAAACGCCTTTGAGACCAATTCAACAAAAAAACTGACAGAAAAAATCGCCAAGCTGCGTTTCCCGATAATCATGAAACCTGTTTTATGCTCATCATCCTTTGGTCAGACAGTACTTTATAACGATAATGAGCTTATCCCGGCCTTTAAAAAAGCTGCTGCACACTCCGAAAACGACGTGGTATGTGTGGAGGAATTTATCGAAGACAGTCCACTACTGATACTTGAGTCGGATATATTTGTTATTGGAGACGATATCATCTGGGACGGTATGCACTGGGATCACCGATTCCCTGAAACACCATTGCGTCCTGTACTTGCAGCATATCCCGTAACTCTTGACAAGAACCGGGAAACAGAGTTTAAGACCTCTGTGAAGAAAGTCCTCCAAACAGCCGGAGTCCGGTTGGGTGAGTTCAACGTAGAAGGATTTTTCACGAAAGAAGGTAAATACTTTATCATAGAGATCAACCCAAGACCGGCAGGATACTATAGTCAGGAGGAAATAGAATTACACTGCGGTATAAATCTTTCAAAGCTTCTGGTAACAACTGCAGTAGGAGATATGTCCTACTATGATGAGATCAAAAATAATAAAAGACTACGCCGGTTTGTTCTTTCATACGCAGTCTTTAGTTTTTCACCGGGGATCGTCGATCATATACACATAGATCCCTCCATACAATGTTATCTCTCAGCTTTCCACATCTTTCCCGGAGGTAATCCTGGAGATCATATCGAAGATATCCATGCAGATAACCGACCGGTTGGTATGGCAATATTTAATCTTCCCTCCGAGGAAGTGTTGACAAAAATAAGACTAAATATTCGCGAGCTGGTGTATGTAGTCCTTATGTCGTAACCGTACACATATATCTCAGATGATTAAGGAAACGCTGATCAAAGCGTTTCCTTACCATTATGAGTTTAGTTTCCTAAACAGCTTTTTATTAGACTTGTAAAGTTTTTTAAATACATCAAAGGTTCGATCATATACTTCCCTGTTTTTAGTATCGGGAACATATGTGTGTTCCACCTTTACAAGCTCTCTTGCAAGATCGTTTACATCCACATCATTGATCCCGGCGGCTACAACAAGAGCT
>CAMVCQ010000093.1 GCA_947166015.1 uncultured Lachnospiraceae bacterium | reverse complement strand
GGAGGGAGAATATGGTTAAATATATCAAAAAAATAATGTCGATTGTGACAGCGGCAGCGGTAGCAATTTGTGCATCATATGTTCCGGGTGGAAAGGTTGCCAAAGCTGCCGGTAATGAGATGAAGATTTACGGGATTTATCTGAAAGCAAATAAAGGTCAGGAAGAGTATGCCAAAAGTGAAAACGAGTACGGTGATGCAGTTATACTCGAATCAGCAGGTGAATATCTTCTGATGGATACCGGAGCCTCGTATACAAGTGATTCGTTGGTAAATGCTTTGAAAAAAATGGGAATCACGAATCTAAGTATATACATATCGCATCTTCATCCGGATCATTATAACAGTCTTTGGGAGATAGGAGAAGCGGGGATAACTTTTGATAGGGTATTTCTTCCGGACAAATCAATTGGTGTTGATTGGGTGAGCGAAAACGGAGGAACTACGGAATTAGCATATAGATTTATAGATAGGAGGATTGAGCGTTTCTCTCCAAATGCTGAGGTAATTTACCTGAAAAAAGGTGAAAGCTTTACCGTAGGAAATGTTGTTGCGGATGTACTCGGCCCGGTAGGCAACTATGATATGAATAAGTGCAACAATTACTTCCCGGATAACGTTTATGGTGAAAAATCAGGCCACTATCTAAATAACTACTCTTTGACAACGAAGTTCTCCTGCGGTGGAGTTTCTTTCCTCACAACGGGTGATATCGAGTCTATCGAGAACCAGAACAAAAAGAAAGACAGCCGCTACGGTACGGGAATAACAAAGCTTGAAGAGGAATATCTGGTTGAGGAGTACGGCGATGAGCTGAATGTCGATATCCTCAAGATGCCTCATCATGGATTAAATTCTTCGAGTAGTGCGGCATTTTTAAAAGCTGTGAAACCGCGTATAGCGTTTGCTGAAAACACAGGTTACCAGGATAATGTCAAGACCAAAGGAAAAACGGTTCCCAAGTATTACAGTCCGGTTGAACGTATGCATAAATACGGAATTACGCTGTTGAACGGTCACGAGAAAGCCGGAGTGGGAATTACGGTTAAGGATGACGTGATATCGGTTTATCTTGATAAGAATAATGACACTAAGCTTGCAGACAGCGAGAAGCTGAGCGGGTGGGTAAAAGTAAGCGGTATAGCAAATAAAAAAGCGAAAAACTTCACCGGAAACGATGTTTATTACATAGACCCTGATAGTGAGAACTTTGACTTGTTCAGTGGTATATGTGGAATAAAAGGAAAAGACTATATGTTTTCGCAGGGCGGAGCGCTTGAAAGAGCCTTCTATAACGGCAGCAAGTATCTCGGATGGAGAACCTACGGCAAGAAGTACAGATATTTCTCGAAACCGGATTCGTTCGGGCGTGCGGAGATGACGATCGGGTTCAAAAAAATAGGAGCAAATTATTTTTACTTTGACAAAAACGGATATAGATTTGCACCGAGCAAGGGCGACTCCAACAGCAAAGGAAAGCTTTGGAAGTTGAAAAAGATCGGTAAATATTATTACCTTATCAAAAAGAAAAATGGCGCTGTCTACAATATGGGTAAAAGCAAAAATGCATTTATGCCATTCTCCGGTGGGAAGCTGCGCGCCTTTGATAAAAATGGCCGTATGATCACCGGAAAAGCTAAGGTTAACGGAAAAACCTATACATTTAATAAAAAGACAGGATACAAAAAATAGTAGCTCTTGCAAAGCTGATATAGACGAGCATTGATACAAATTGACATTAAATAAATACAAAAGCGCGAGTTATGAACTGTTCGGTTGTGAGTAACTCGCGTTCTTTTTCGTCACAGTAATGTCAAATGGATTTTATACAATCATCACATCCTGTTCACATTCAGGACACAATTTGATATTAGAATGGCAAATGTAAAGTCAAAAACGAATATGATTCCCTGTATTTCAGGGGATTGTCATAAAGAAAGGAAGGGTGAACACTATGACAGACAACGAAGGAAGAGAGATCGCCGGTTACGATACACAGACCGGAGAACCGATCTACAGAGATGAGAGACAGCCGGAAACAAGTTTTGCCGGAAACGAATCAGAGGTTAATTTTACAATGAAAGAGCCTGAGCCGGAAGCACAGTCACAGCCGCAGCCGGAAGCATACTCACAGGCTCAGCCGCAACCACAGCCACAGCCTATGCCCTCTGATAATGTATACAGATATCAGAATGCAGCTGCAGTCAAGCCGGTCAAGAAAAAGGAGAAAAAAGGCTGGACGATGCCAAAGATCGCTATAGCTGCAGCGATGTTCGGAGTGATCGCAGCAGGATGCTTTTTCGGAGTAAATGCAGGGATCAGACTTTTGACCGGTGAACCGGGGATGCAAGCACCGCCTGAACAGATCGGACAGACGCAGATTCAGGCAAACACAGATAATTCAAAAGCTACCGGCTCGGCGGTGACAGATGTATCCGGAATAGTTGAAGGAGTTATGCCTTCGGTTGTAGGGGTCACGGAAAAACAGACCGTACAGAGTTATTTCGGACAGCAGTATCAGGCTGAGTCGGCCGGAAGCGGATTTATCGTAAAGCAGGATGGCGATGAACTTTTGGTCGTTACAAACGGTCACGTTGTTGAAAAAGCAGAAGAGATAAATGTGATCTTTTGTGATAACAAAGTAGCAAAAGCAAAGGTAAAGGGTGTAAGCTCTACAAATGATATAGCAGTTCTTACGGTAGATATGAAGGATATCGGGGACTCTACAAAAAAACAGATAAAAGCTGCTACACTTCGCGAGACAGATGATGTAAAAGTCGGTGAAATGGCTATCGCTATCGGTAATGCAAACGGAAGCGGACAGTCTGTGACAGTTGGATATGTAAGTGCCAAGGATCGTACATTTGTGGTAGGCGGAACAAATGCTGACGGAAAACCAAATACCCGTCCTATGCTCCAGACAGACGCTGCCATAAACCCGGGAAATTCAGGAGGACCGCTCATTGATTCCAGAGGTCGCGTGATCGGCATCACAACATCCAAGGAATTCCAGACTACGGACGGTCGCGATATCGTAGGTATGAACTACGCGATCCCGATGACAGACGGTGTTTCTATCATAAACGATCTGATGAATCGTGAGGTTTTAAAAGATGAGGAAAAAGGTTACCTTGGAATCACAGGACAGTCTGTTGATTCTGCATCAGCAAAACAGTACAATATGCCTGAGGGCGTATATGTAACCGGAATTTCCGATACAGGAGCTGCATATAAGGCAGGTATCCTTCAGGGCGATGTGATAACCAAGATCGATGGCAGGGATGTCAAACAGGTATCTGACATTCAGGAGATCGTAAACAGCAAAAGAGTGGGAACTACTATAGAAGTCACACTCAAAAGAAACAATGGAAAAGAATACGAGGAAAAAGTAATAAAAGTTAAGCTTGCCTCAAAAGATACACTTGACGGTCTCTCAGAGGATGACAAAAAAGACGAGAAAGAAGAAAAAGATGACAATCCATATCAGGATCCAACGGATCAATATGATAATCAGGGAGACGGATTTGGTGATGGATTCGGCGACGGATCACAGATAATCCCGTGGGGATTTGGCAATTGATCACAGTTGACGGAAAGTGACAAAGTATGATATAATGAGACGCTGAAGCACTCAGTGTCTCATTATTTTTATAAAAATGTTCACATAGTGATCTTGAGATGCCGATGCACAAAGTGAATAATAATACTATTATTCTGATGAAATGTAGAATTTAATTGTAATTGGAGAAAAAAATATGAGTGAAACGGATATAACAAAAACCGGAGACGGTGAAGAAAACAAAAACGACAATAATGGTGGATACGAGAGAGTTTGCTATATGTGTCACAGACCGGAGAGCAAGGTCGACAAAATGATCGTTATCCCCAATAATATATGCATCTGTTCGGATTGTATGCAAAACACGCTGGATCAGATTTCAGCAACGGGATTTCCCGGAGTGCAGGGGCTTTCTCCGCAGGATATCATGAATATAAGCGGGATGGGTATCGTGCCGCCTGATGAATTTCAGATGAAGCACGCGGTGAAAAAAAAGAAGAAAAAAGAAGAGCCAAAAACCTCTCCTGCGCTTGATATAAAACATCTTCCCGCGCCTCACGTGATAAAAGGAAACCTTGATGAATACGTGGTAGGGCAGGACCATGCAAAAAAAGTATTATCAGTGGGAGTGTACAATCATTACAAGCGAGTGATGGCAGAGATCGCCGAAGAGGATGAAGATGAGGAAGCAAAAAAAGCTCTTCCTTTGAGTGATGTTGAGATAGAAAAATCAAACATGCTCATGATCGGACCTACCGGAAGCGGAAAAACGTTTATGGTAAAAACAATGGCGAAACTCCTCCAGGTTCCTCTTGCGATCACTGATGCAACCGCACTTACCGAGGCGGGATATATCGGTGATGATGTAGAGAGTGTGATAAGTAAGCTTCTTGCAAATGCCGGAAATGATGTAGAGCTCGCTGAGAGAGGCATTGTTTATATCGATGAGATCGACAAAATAGCCAAAAAAGTAAATGCACATAACAGGGATGTTTCAGGTGAAGCAGTCCAGCAGGCATTGCTTAAGCTCCTTGAGGGTGCAGATATAGAGGTGCCGGTCGGTGCGACAAATAAAAACGCTATGGTACCGATGACTACAGTAAATACAAGCCACATATTGTTTATATGCGGAGGTGCGTTCCCCGGGCTCGAGGAGATCATCAAAAAAAGGCTTTTGAAATCGGGAACGATGGGATTTGGCTCGATGCTAAAAGATAAATATGATGAGGACAATGACATTTTCAGTCATGTCGAAACGGAAGATATACGAGAGTTTGGGCTTATTCCTGAGTTTATAGGTCGACTTCCGATAGTATTCTCTTTGGCAGACCTTGATGTGGACATGATGGTAAAGGTACTAAAAGAGCCGAAAAATGCGATCATAAAGCAGTATCAAAAGCTTCTTGAAATGGACGAGGTCAAGCTGGAATTTGAGGATGAAGCGCTTCGTGAGGTCGCAAAAAAAGCCGTTGAAAAAAAGACCGGTGCCAGAGCGCTTCGATCCATAATAGAAGATTTCATGATGGATATCATGTACGAGATACCAAAAGACGACAGCATAGGTGAAGTTACCATCACAAAAGACTATATACTTGGAAAGGGCTCGCCCGTGATCAAGCTGAGAGGCGCGTGATAAAGCCGAAAAAATGTGGTGTGCGAAAGCACTTTTGATTACAAAAACATACTTTTTGAAATATATGTAGATAGTCACCAGGTCTGAAAAGCGATTATTATAGAGAATGATGTTGAATCTCACTTGGTTCATTGTTGAAAACGGAGGCTTGGAAAAATGAACAGTTGGACTGATAAACTTAGGGTTGTCACCCCGTATGTACCGGGGGAGCAGCCTCAGGGAAATGATATAGTTAAGCTAAATACAAATGAAAACCCCTATCCTCCATCACCGGAGGTTAAAAAAGTCATAGAAAGCCTTGACACAGACAGGTTTGCGAAGTACCCGGATCCTACGGCTGCGGAGCTTGTAGGAGAGCTGGCAAAGTATCATGGAGTGAATCCTTCAAACATTTTTGTAGGAACAGGCTCGGACGATGTGCTCTCAACGGCTTTTTTGGCATTTTTCAACTCTGACAAAGAAATTGTTTTCCCGGATGTGACATACTCTTTCTATCCGGTTTGGGCACAGGTATACAGGATTCCGTACAGAGAGATCCCTGTGGATGAGAATTTTTGTTTGAGGGTGGACGATTATCTGCCGGACGGAGACAGCTTCGGAGGGATAGTGATAGCAAATCCTAACGCTCCGACGGGGATAGCTATGAGGCTTGCCGGTTTGGAAAAAATAATCGCAGCGAATAGTGACTGTGTAGTTATAGTTGATGAAGCCTATGTGGACTACGGTGGTCAGACTGCTCTGGGACTGCTTGATAAATACGAAAACTTGGTTGTAGTCAGAACATTTTCTAAATCAAGAGCTATGGCCGGTGCGCGTATCGGATATGCGGTCGGTGGAGAAAAAGTGATAAAAGAGCTCTACGATGTGGCACAATCCATCAATTCCTATACGATGACATTTGATTCATTAAAAATAGGCGCGGCGTCGGTCCGTGACGAAAAGTATTTCCGCGACAGGATAGAGGATGTCGTAAAAACAAGGGAATTCACCGTGAAAGAGCTTGAAAAACGTGGCCTGGATGGAATTAACGTGTCAGGCGGCGATCAC
>CAMVCQ010000092.1 GCA_947166015.1 uncultured Lachnospiraceae bacterium | reverse complement strand
CTCCGCTATGATCTCTTTTAACCTTTCGGTATCATTCAAGTGCGTTCCGGTAATGATCTCCGCGAGAAGGCTTAGTACATAATCAGTTTCATCAAAAAGCACTTTCACATTCATCTCAAAAGTGATCTTTGTTTTGTCTGTTTTTTTACTTGTAAAATAATCCGTACTGATGCCGTATCCGCCGGAGTGGAAAAGCATTTCATTGGACAGGTCGAGCTTTTTGTACTTATCAGTATCCATCACGCCCATAACGTCCGCAAGTACACCTATGTAAGGCGCGTACTCCTCAAGGTCCGTGATGTCAAACACCAGCTTGATGTAAGTGATACCATTTGTAAAAATGTCATGATAGAGAGTTTTGATCCCTGATATCTCTCTCAATTCATACACTGCTTTTTTTGCTTTTTTATCAATATCAGAAAGCTCAAGCATCGGTATAGTCGCGAGCTGCTCGGGGGTTGAGGGCTCCTCCTGATATTTTTTTAATTCCTTTGTTTTTTGTATGATTTCTTCTTTTTCTTCGGTTGATAATGAATCATATTTTTTCTTTAATTTTTCTTTTTCTTTTGCCTCTTCCTCAGATGCAAGTCCGGGCTTCGGATCAAGAGTTACAAATACACTGTGAGGATTATCAAGAATACATTTTTCTATCAATTCTTCATAGTAGCCTGTGTCTATCTGCTGTCTTAAAAATGAAAATATCTCATCTGTTTTTAATTGAACAAAAGGCTTGTCATCATCATACAACCAGCTGTCGTAGATGTTTAATCCGTACATAAGTCCTTTCGGGAACCTTCCGAAATCAGCCTCTCTGATCTGAAATTCCATGGCATTTATGGCAGCCCTCAGAGAGTCCTTGTTTATGCCTTCTTTTATGATCTGCTTGAGAGTTGTTTGCAGCACCTCAAGGAATCTGTCTTTTTGATCCGGCGAGGCATTTTTCGCAGAGAACTCAAAAAATGGCTGCATAAAAGGCTCACTGTATCCACCCTCGATCTCGGTTCCTATCCCCGCTTTTACAAGTGCTTCCTTGACGGGTGCTCCGACTCCCTCAACAAGCGCATACTCGAGTATCTGGAACGCATACATTTTGTGTGCATCGAGCGTTTCTCCGCACACGGCAGCGTATGCAAAACAGGTTTTGTTTTCAGTCGAGTCGCCACTTGGGATGGAATAATAATCCTTCGCCTCTCTCATTTTTTCAAAAGGCTTTTGTGTTTTTGGCTTCGAATCAACCTCAAGGTAATCAAAGTTATTTAAGTATTCGTCATCTATCCAGTTTAATTTTTCCTCGAAATCCATATCTCCGTAGAGATAAATATAGCTGTTTGACGGATGATAATACCTTCTGTGGAAATCAAGGTAATCCTCCCATTTCAGGTCCGGGATATCCTTCGGATCACCGCCTGAAACCACACCATACTCCGTATCCGGGAAAAGTGTTCTGCGCACAAGGTTATCAAGCCTTTCATCCTGCGACGAAAAAGCTCCCTTCATCTCGTTAAAAACAACTCCGTTATATATAAGCTCTCCGTCCACATCCTCGAGCTCATAGTGCCAGCCCTCCTGACGGAATATTTTTTCTTCATCATATATAGCGGGATAGAAAACCGCATCCAGGTACACATCCATCAGGTTTTGGAAGTCTTTGTCATTGACACTCGCAACCGGATAAACGGTTTTGTCGGGATAGGTCATCGCATTTAAAAATGTGTTGAGCGAGCCTTTGTCAAGCTCCGCAAACGGGTCTTTGACCGGAAACTTCCTCGAGCCGCAAAGCACTGTGTGCTCTACGATATGAGGGATACCCGTCGAGTCTGTCGGCGGCGTCCTAAAGCCTATGTTAAACACCTTGTTGTCATCATCGTTTTCGATAACAACTACTCTTGCTTTTGTTTTGTTGTGTCTCAAAAGATATCCCGTTGAGTTGATATCGGGTAATTCTTCTTTTTTAATCAGCTCGTAAGCAGTCAGTTTTTCTACGTTCATTCTTCTCTCCTTTTTAATAATTGTTTTCTGTCCTACAAAACAATATTTTTCTGTCCTACTAAATAATAGTTTTCCGTCCTACTAAATAATAATTTTCTGTCCTACTATCAGAGCATTATTTTTTTTAAGCACTATGTCTGCCTCAGGAGTTCTCGGAAAAAATTTTGTTTAAATAATGCCCCGTGTACGAGTTTTCACACTTTGCAACCTGCTCAGGCGTGCCTTTTGCTATCACGGTTCCGCCCGCATCGCCACCCTCGGGTCCCATATCTATGATGTAATCAGCTGTTTTGATGACGTCGAGATTGTGCTCTATCACAACTACAGTATTTCCGCCATCGGTAAGCCTTTTTAGTATACCTACAAGCTTGTGTACATCCGCAAAGTGAAGTCCTGTAGTCGGCTCATCAAGTATGTAGATTGTTTTTCCCGTGGACCTTCTGCTGAGCTCCGTGGCAAGCTTGATCCTTTGTGCTTCACCTCCCGACAGCTCTGTAGACGGTTGACCAAGCTTAACATATGATAACCCCACATCATACATGGTTTGGATTTTCCGGTGTATGGTCGGTATGTGCTTAAAGAAATCAAGTGCCTCCTCTACCGTCATATCCAGTACTTCGTATATATTTTTCCCTTTGTATCTGATGTCAAGTGTCTCGCGGTTGTACCTTTTTCCGTCACATACCTCACAAGGAACATATATGTCGGGCAGGAAATTCATCTCTATTTTGATGATCCCGTCACCGGCACACGCTTCACACCTTCCGCCTTTTACATTAAACGAAAACCTGCCTTTTTTGTAACCTTTTGCTTTCGCATCCGCCGTTGCTGCAAAAAGATCTCTGATCAAGTCAAACACTCCCGTATATGTAGCAGGATTTGACCTCGGTGTTCGACCGATCGGAGACTGATCTATTTCAATTACTTTGTCGAGCTGATCTAAACCTTCTATACCTGCATTTTTTCCCGGAACAGTGTGCGCTCTGTTGAGATCTCTGAGAAGTGTTTTGCACAAAACTTCATTTATCAGTGATGATTTACCCGATCCGGAAACACCCGTAACGCACGTAAATACGCCAAGCGGGATTTTTATGTCTATTTTTTTCAGGTTATTTGCCTCGGCTTTTTTTATCTTGATATATCCGGTCGGTTTATTTCTTTTTTCCGGAATTTCAATCTGTATTTTTTTCGAAAGATACGCGCCTGTGATTGATTTTTTTTCTTTTATTATTTCGTTATAATTCCCCTGCGCTACAACCTCGCCGCCGTGCTGACCTGCACCCGGTCCTATATCAACTATATAGTCTGCCTCAAGCATTGTTTCTTCATCGTGTTCAACAACTATGAGAGTATTTCCCATGTCCTTGAGTTTTTTCAGAGTTTTGATGAGCTTGCCGTTGTCCCTCTGGTGAAGGCCGATACTCGGTTCGTCAAGGATGTACGCAACTCCCACAAGCCCTGAGCCGATCTGCGTCGCGAGCCTGATCCTCTGCGCCTCGCCTCCTGAAAGCGTACCCGTGGCTCTGGCGAGATTCAGATAATCAAGCCCCACATCGACCAAAAATCCAAGCCTTGATCTGATCTCTTTGAGCACCAGGCGGCCTATGGCTTTTTGTCTTTCGGTAAGCTCGACCTCATCCATAAATATCTTTAGATCAGATATGGAAAGCTCACATATTTCTGCTATATTTTTTTCTCCGAATGTAACTGCAAGTGATGTTTTTTTGAGCCTTTTTCCACCGCATTCCTCACAATGAGAAACGCGCATGAGAGCCTCATATTCCTGTCTCGACCACTCCGATGAGGTCTCTCTGTAGCGCTGCTTGAGATTATTAAAAATGCCCTCAAAGCTGACATTGTACTCGCCTCGTCCGTTTCTGCTGTTGTACAAGACCTTGACTTTTTTGCCCTCGGTTCCGTACCATAGCAGATCATGCACTTTTTTCGGATAGTCCTTCCACGGAGTATCAAGGGAAAAACCGTATTCCTTTGCCATCCCCTCAAGTATAGCCCTCGAGTAGCTATCAGACTTCACAACCGACTGCCATCCGGGAGCTATGATACAGCCCTCAGTGATCGACAGTGACGGATCCGGGATGATCAGTTCCTCGTCAAACTCCATCCTGATGCCAATACCGTTGCAGACCGGGCAGGCACCAAACGGGTTATTGAACGAAAAGCTTCTCGGCTCTATCTCATCTATACTTATCCCGCAGTCAGGGCAGGAAAAGCTCTGTGAGAAGTTTAATTCTTCTCCCGAGTCAACGAGCTGTACTGTCATCAACCCGTCGGCTATTTTTAGCACATTTTCGATGGAATCGGTCATTCTTTTTTCGATACCTTCACGGATTTTCAACCTGTCTACCACTATTTCTATAGTGTGCTTTATGTTTTTTTCAAGAGAGATATCTTCGTTCAATTCATAGAGATTTCCGTCGATCCTCACTCTGACATAACCGCTTTTTAATGCTTTTTCGAGTACCTTTTCATGTCTTCCTTTGCGCCCTCTGACGACCGGCGCCAAAAGCTGGATCCTCGTCCCCTCAGGCAGACGCATGATATCATCGCACATCTGATCTACGGTTTGTTTTTCGATAACCTTTCCGCAATTCGGACAGTGGGGAGTCCCGACTCTTGCGTACAGGAGCCTGAAATAATCATATATTTCAGTTACAGTTCCTACCGTTGATCTGGGGTTTTTGTTTGTGGACTTTTGATCTATCGAGATAGCCGGCGGAAGTCCCTCTATGCTCTCTA
This sequence comes from uncultured Lachnospiraceae bacterium, assembly GCA_947166015.1. GTDB lineage: Bacteria > Bacillota > Clostridia > Lachnospirales > Lachnospiraceae > Eubacterium_F. Next base: position 1,642 of record CAMVCQ010000092.1, on the reverse strand, counting down.
CATCCGGCTTTTCCATCTGTCCCAGAAACTGCCTTGCATACGAAGAAAGGGACTCCATATATCGTCGTTGTCCCTCTGCATAAATAGTATCAAAAGCAAGCGAAGACTTTCCGGATCCGGAAAGCCCTGTCAGTACCACGAATTCATCTCTTGGGATATCAAGTGAAATATTTTTTAGATTATGTTCTTTTGCTCCGCGTATTCTTATATATTTTTTATCATTCGAAGGCATTTATAAACTCCTTGTTATACCTTTTATTTAACTGTGTCCTCGTACTCCTGTCTGAGACGTTCTTTTTCGGATTCGGGGAGGTTGTTGTATATAAGCTGTGCCACATCATAGTTCTGCGCAAAGCCTTTTACCGCAAACAACCACACCTCGAAGCTCATTGATTTTTCTTCTTTTTTTCTCGAAAAAGTCTTTGTATTTTTGCTCCTGATATTTGGATCTAGGTCCATTGAAATTGCACTTGCGATCCAGGCTCCGAGTGTTGCATTGTCTTTGAGCACTTCGATCATTTTTTCACCGCCCGCAACCGCGTCGATGCACTCCGGTTTGACATCCTCATCGAGTGATTTGATCACAAGCATCGAGCTTGTGATATCAAGCGACCTTTTGACTGCGTGAACCTCGGCGATGTCCGTCGGTTCGTCTATTTTTATCTGAACACCGTGGTATTTTTCACCTCGCCAGCCCGTGCAAAACTTATCATCTCTGAAGCCTATCACAGGGACGCCGTGGGTTTCTAAATACTCCATTGATTTTGCAGGATTGACGCCCGGATTCACACCGCTTGTCACGACAACGAGATTGTTTTGGACCATTTCTATCAGATCACAGGACACATCGAGATTCTCACTGTGCTTTTCGCTGACGCCGCCTATTCCCATGCCCACAACAACCTGGATTTCCGCCATCGTCGCAACCATCATCGTTGCTGATATGGTCAATACTCCGTTCCACTTCATCGTGAGTGCCACAGGCAGATCTCTCCTGGTGATCCTTTTGAGCGAATCGCAGTTTTCTGCAAGGAAACGCCTTTTTTCCCTGTTCAATCCTACGTGTATCACTCCGTCGATCACCGCCATAGATGCAGGGACCGCGCCGTTTTGAACTATTATTTTTTCTGTTTCTTCCGTGATAAGGGCGTAGTCGGGTTTGGTACCGCCTTTGCCTACGGTGCCGCCCATCACCTCAAGAAAATCGGGGTCATTTTTCAACCCCAAATATATAGCCGCGGTGTCTATGGCCACCACCGGAAGCTTTTGCTCCACGGCTTCTTTGACCTTGGTAGACACCCTGAGATAATCACTTTTCATACTAATCCCCATTCCGGAGCGTAGCGACGGAGTGGCGACGAGAACATCATAGGAACTGTTTACAGTTCCTTGTTCTCAGTCTGCCATCAGTGGCTATTTGTGACGCTCCGGCACAAATAGCCGTGTGAAAAATCAGCATATCAATGTGATTTTTCACACTAACCTCCATGAGGAGCACTTGTGCGAGTCACCGCATTGAACTATGCGTTATTATTTATATATTTTTTGAATGCCTCATAGCTTTTTTCACTGATGACATGTTCTATTCTGCAGGCATCGTTTTCGGCCGTTTCCTCGTCCACGCCGAGCTTGACAAAAAAAT
>CAMVCQ010000091.1 GCA_947166015.1 uncultured Lachnospiraceae bacterium | reverse complement strand
GCGCCGGGGCTGAGCGTGGTGCCGGGGCTGAGAGTGGCGCCGGGGCTGAGCGTGGTGCCGGGGCTGAGAGTGGCGCCGGGGCTGAGCGTGGCGCTGGAGCCAAGCGTGGCGCCGGGGTTGTGAGTGGCGCTGGGGTCGTGAGTGGTGCCGGGGCTGAGAGTGGCGCTGGGGCTGAGAGTGGCGCGCGGATAAAAGGAGCCGAGGCGCTGATTCGATGGAATTACCGGGGACGTGAGTTCTTGGCTCCGTACAGGTTTATACCATTTTTTGAGAAGGGCGGCTCCATCGGAAAGATAGATGATATCGTACTTGATAAGGTTTGCGCCGCATTTAAAAGGTGGAAATCTGAGGGCAGATCTCTCTATCCTATTTCAGTGAATCTCTCCCGTTCACGTCTTTATGACAAAACACTGATCGATCACCTTACTTCGATAGTCGATAAATATGGCGTCGATCATTCGCTGATAGATTTTGAGTTAACGGAAAGTGCTTCTTATGATGACCAGGATCAGATGCTCAGAGTACTTAACGACCTTCGCGACAGAGGATTCAGGATTTCGATGGATGACTTCGGAACCGGATACTCGTCATTATCACTACTTACGGAGATGCCTCTGGACACGCTGAAGATAGATAAAAGCTTCGTTGATCACATAGGAACTGAGGACGAGAGACAAAAGGATCTCGTAGTGATCCGGCACATCATCGCCCTGGCAAAAGAGCTTGATTTCAAATGCCTCGCTGAGGGTGCCGAGGAGGCCTCGCAGGTAGCTCGCCTGAGAGAGCTCGGATGCGAGATCGTACAGGGTTACTATTTCAGTAAGCCCATAGCGATGGCTGAATACGAGGAAAAGTATCTGTAGGAACGCCATGTTGCTCCGGAAAAGTTACTCCTGCCCTGTCGCGCGGGAGGCTGGAAGCAGAGTTCGTTCCGACTTTTTTAGTTTTTTCACTCGTTTGGTCGGAAATGTTTCTCCCTGCCCTGTCGGGCAGGAGGCCGGAAGCAGAGGCCGTTCCGACTTTTTGGGCTTTTTTGCCCGTTTAGTCGGAAAAGTTTCTCCCTGCCCTGTCGGGCAGGAGGCCGGAAGCAGAGGCCGTTCCGACTTTTTTAGGTTTTTTGCACGTTTAGTCGGAACAAATTCTTCTTCTCGGCTGCTACGGACTGAAAGCGGAGTAGGTATCGGAGAAAAAGTTCCGACTTTTTTGACGATATTACCCGTTTAGTCGGAAGCGCTTCTGCTTCCAACCAAATCCATCTCAAACAAGACGAAAAAAGTTCCGACTAAATCACTCAAAAACATGATTTAGTCGGAACCGACACTGTTTCCGCTCTTATTCCGCTCCCATTTATCAGACCTTAACACCACATTATAAGAGATATTGATCAATATAACTCTGTATCACCATAGTTGATAACCCTACAACCATGGTCTCATATGAAATAATAAGGTTTGCTCCCAACAAATACCCGCTTTGCTCATATTCTCTCAGTTTTGGAATGTTACGGCTTATGTATTCAAGGTTATCCATCATGCCGAAGTGTTCCCAAACAAACTCTTTCCGGTTATGTTTGTTAAGACATACAAAATCAGGAAAGATCCTGTGACCCGATTCAAGTACAAGTTCCGGTTCATATCTGTATGGAACACCGTTGTCAAAAAACATATCTGCCAGAATCTTTTCCGATTTTGAGCGCACTATTTCTCCGTTTTTTGTTATAGTATCTATAGTTTGTTGGGGAAGATCAAAATCATTTGATAAGTAACTCTTTTCACTCCAAGCTTTGGCATAATCTTCATCTGATTCAATAATAGGAGAAACAACTTCTTTTCTTGCGGGATGTAAGGAGTTATAAAACCCCCATACTTCATTCTGGGGACATATTTTTTCCAGTTTTTCCAGTCGCTTTATTCTTTCGTCGATCCTGCGTTGTAGTTTTGAATTATAGTCCCGTTGTGCAAGGCTGTGTATAATGCTATAGTCGTCTTTCTTTTTTAAATAAATACGAGTGCCATCAGGTTTAACTGCATAATACGAATAGTGATTATTCTTTTCTTCTGTCACCAGGCGAGCGGAAGCATATCCATTTGTTTCAAGTTTTTTTCTGTTTTTAAACTCCGCTCTTTCAGCTGAGCGAAGAGTTTGTTTGATACTATTCAACTCCTTCAGTTCATTTCGAATTGATTCCTTGGTATAGACCATTTTTATTTCCTCCTTTTCTGAATTTGGGTAGAATTAATCGAAGTATTAAGGTTCCCAAAACGAAACCAAATACTCCAACAGTTCAACAGTTAACTAACTACAATGGGGTAAAAAAGAGTAACAAAAACAAACCGACAGAACTGTCATCGTTCAATCCACACTGTCAAAAAATACCCAAAAGAAACATAATTACGACTTTCCTTAATTACAGAAAGAAGATTCTAATAGAATTAAAAATGATTCTGATTAGGATAGTCCAGATATAAACTGATTATAATACTGCAGCAGAAAAAAATCAAGAAAAATCTTGTTTTGAAATAATCCAACTGATATAATTAGGAAAGAGGCAATTGTATTCGCAAAAACAGTAGGAGCACTTATGCAGGAAAACCCCAGCGCTTTCGACAGCGCTTTATCAAATTTTACTTTTGGGATGGCGAACAAGGATCTGATATGTCACATGGCCGATGAAGGCTACAGTGTTAAGCAGATAAAAGCAGCAACGGACTATCCGGTTTCCTTAGAAAAAATAGCCGAGACTGTATGGGAATTCTATATCGAAACGGGCATGATCAGACTGAATCCCCCGGATAAAGCAAATGAACCAAGATACGATTACGTGATGGATATCGGTAAGTATGGGAAACGAAGCTTTCGTCGGGTGGAAATAGATACTGGTATAGCATTAACCGAAAACAATACCAACAGAACTGCATCTTATGTTAAACTCGATATCGGCATAATAAAAGCACATGAGCCAGCACTTTATCAAAAAATGCTCACCGCGCTGGACAGCAGAAAACGAGATTATATTGATGGTCTGCCTTGGCCTGATAAAACGGTATATCATATCGACAATCTGGCTATCAGAGAGATCATGGATATATGGTCAGAAATGTAAATACTATCGAAGGATCAAGTGCCATAACGCACTTGAGAATGGAGGCTCAAATGAGTAAATCAGAAGTTTTTTTCACAACATTTAAAACAACGATGAATGAAAACTTACCGCAGAAACTACACCGACTAATAAAGACTGCGGGTATAGAAAACATCGACTTTTCGGACAAGTACGTTGCCATCAAGATTCATTTCGGCGAGCTTGGTAATCTTGCTTTTCTTCGTCCGAACTATGCCAGGGTAGTCGTTGATTACGTAAAGGCTTTGGGTGGCAAGCCATTTTTGACAGACTGTAACACGCTCTATGTCGGCAGTCGAAAAAATGCTCTCGATCACCTCGAGACCGCCTATCTGAACGGATTCTCACCGCTGCAGACAGGATGTCACGTGATCATCGCTGATGGACTGAAGGGCACGGATGAGACACTGGTTAAGCTCGATGGCGAGTATGTCAAGGAAGCGAAGATAGGTCACGCCATCATGGATGCTGATATTTTCATCTCGCTGAATCATTTCAAAGGACATGAGATGGCCGGGTTCGGCGGTGCTATCAAAAACATCGGTATGGGCTCGGGATCGAGGGCCGGAAAAATGGAACAGCACTGCGATGGCAAACCGACAGCGGATGAGGAGTTGTGTATCGGATGCGGTGCGTGTGACAGGATCTGTGCGCATGGAGCTCCTGACATCCGCGAATACGTATCCGGCGAAGGTAAAAAGGCACGCATAAATCATGATATTTGTGTTGGCTGTGGAAGGTGTCTTGCTGTCTGCCCGAAGGATGCCATCAGTGCAAGCTTCGACGATTCGATAGCGAAACTGAATTATAGGATGGCTGAGTACAGTCTTGCCGTGTGTAAGGACAGACCATGCTTCCATATTTCACTTATCTGCGACGTTTCGCCGGACTGCGATTGCCACGCCGAAAACGATATCCCTGTAATACCTGATATCGGAATGCTTGCTTCGTTTGATCCGGTTGCGCTTGATCAGGCATGCGCGGATCTGTGTAACAAGATGCCTGTGATCGAGGGAAGTATCCTCGATGATCATGTCAAAGAAAACCCGCATGAAGCAGAGACTCATGATCATTTCCATATGATACATCCTGATACGGAATGGGAGTCCTGCCTGTCGCATGCAGAGAAGATCGGCCTGGGAACCAGAGAATACGAATTGAAAAGGATCTGATATCAGGGGTGTTTCACAAGACTTGTTTTGTTTATAAAGGGAGTACATGGATGCTGCAGAAGAATTGTTTATGTACGGCCGGAAAGCAAGATGCTTTCCGGCCATATTTTTATCATGAAACTTTCATATTTGTGTCGAATTAGTGAGCCGATTTTGACAATGGAAGTTGTTATGATATGTCATGAAAGGAACCGATACCGGGTGGGTGGTTGTTTTCCGGATAGGTTCTTTAGGAGAAGGAAAGAGCGCTGGGTGCCGGCTTCGGTGCGTGTACGAGGCCGGCGTCTGGCAGACAAGCGGAAATGTTGGCGTAGGCTTCGGTGCGTGTACGAGGTCGGCGTCTGGCAGACAAGAGGAAGCAGCGGTGTGACCTGCCGCATGGGAGTGGAAACAGTGTCGGTTCCGACTAAATCGTGATTTTGAGTGATTTAGTCGGAACTTTTTGCGTTTTGCTTGAGATGAATTTTGTTGGAAGCAGAAGCGCTTCCGACTAAACGGGTAAAATCGTCAAAAAAGTCGGAACTTTTTCTCGAATACCGACTCCGCTTTCCTTCCGTAGCAGCCGAGAAGAAGAATTTGTTCCGACTAAACGAGCAAAAAAACTAAAAAAGTCGGAACGGCCTCTGCTTCCAGCCTCCTGCCCGACAGGGCAGGGAGAAACTTTTCCGACTAAACGAGCAAAAAAGACCAAAAAGTCGGAACGGCCTCTGCTTCCAGCCTCCTGCCCGACAGGGCAGGGAGAAACTTTTCCGACTAAACGAGCGAAAAAACTAAAAAAGTAGGAACGCCGGTACATCGTACCGGCGCTCCGATCCTTCCGCTATACGGAAACCAAATCAATTCCACTATACAACAAACCAATTCTTTCCACCACTCGGAAACCAAGTCAGTTTCACTCTACAGCAAATCTATAATCTATTCATCTTCCCAAAACAATTCATCAAGCGTCTTTCCGAGCGCCTTGCAGATCGCGATACACAGATTTATGGTCGGGTTATAGTCTCCCTTTTCTATTGCGCTTATCGTCTGGCGGGAAACTCCGCACGCTGCAGCGAGCTGCTCCTGGGAGAAATCCTTTCCGGCACGCGCCGCTTTAAGTTTCAAATTCTTCATGTATTACCACCTCGCTTCACTTCTTCCTGTATTTCTTGGCAGACTGCGCCACACATCTCCTCCCCATACACGCGCCACACATCTCCTCCCCATACAGGATCCCACAGAGATTACTCCACATCCTCTTTCTTATCAATGCACTTTTTGATCGCCATCTCGATACATAAGATGATAAACAGCACGCCAACTTCCAGATTGATAAATGTCGGATACACTTCACCGTTCTGGATAAAACCATTCCTTACTATCGGCATGATACCACCTACAAGATTGATTACCGAAACAATACCCATAACGACCATATAACGTGCAAAATTGTTATTCATAGCCATATAACCATCATTAAATATTGCATGAGATATCTGAACAACAATACCGACAAATAATGGAAGGAAAAATGCATTCATACCCATCATCTTAATGATATCCATGTTCTCGACACCGACTAAAAGCATGATGACATTCGCTATTGCCATACCCCAGAAGCCGTACATATACGACCTTCCGCGTACTAACTGCTGCCTCTCGTCATACTCTGATTTCACCTTTTTGTCGCGATTGATATACTTCATAACGAATACTACAATAATCAATCCTACCATGATTCCAATTGCTAAACCTGCTGATTTCATTTTATACCTCCTTTTCTGAGCACTATGTGCGAAGAGCGCCCATGAGAAATTCGCAACGCGATTTCTCATGTGGCATCATAGATGTTTGAGCTTGTCTCAAACATCCTGGTGAAAATAAAGCTCATCAGAGTTTATTTTCACCTTTTCCTCCTTTTCTGAGCACTATGTGCGAAGAGCGCCCATGAGAAATTCGCAACGCGATTTCTCATGTGGCATCATAGATGTTTGAGCTTGTCTCAAACATCCTGGTGAAAATAAAGCTCATCAGAGTTTATTTTCACCTTTTCCTCCTTTTCTGAGCACTATGTGCGAAGAGCGCCCATGAGAAATTCGCAACGCGATTTCTCATGTGGCATCATGGGTGTTTGAGTCTGTAAGGATTCAACGCTTCCGGATAGCCTTGTCGTCCTTACACGTCATACTATACATCATAGTTTACTCTTTGTCAAGTATATTTTACATTTTTCTATAAAATTTTTTTTAGGCCGTCCCGCACATACGCAGAACGGCCTATTATCTATACTTTAGGAAGCCTACATCCAAGCATGTCCACTCCCCGCGCGCAGGTCACACTCCCGAAATGTGTTCACCCTGGGAGGTCCACTCCCCCCCCGCGCAGGTCTCCACACCCGAAACG
>CAMVCQ010000090.1 GCA_947166015.1 uncultured Lachnospiraceae bacterium | reverse complement strand
AGGCATACACAAGCAAGTACACCTACAACCAGCGCCAAGCTGATCTTTTTCATAACTGCTTTCATTTTTTTCTCCTTTCGCTCGGGTATATCCCGAATCATCAAGTTTTCAAAACAAAATTGATTCTATCACATTGATTTTGATTAGTCAATATTTTTTTTGTGTAAAAAATGTGAACTCTTTTTTGAACACATAATCGGATTCGGAATCCGGGCATTTTTTACAAATATTTCATCACACCTTTTTTTACTTTGAACATCTCTATCTCCGAGGTTGCTGATTTCCCGTCATTTCCTATCATTTCAAAGTCCATCGCGTACTTGCCGTCGCCCAGCTCCTGCTCCGTAAAGCTCGTTTTTGAAGTAACCTTGACCGTATCCATTTCTATTTCTTCTACATCATCCGAGTACAAACCTCCGGCGTACAGGATCGGAGTGATCTTGTCACCATTTTTCAGCTTTATGATCTCTTTTGATGCCACTCCGTTTTCAAGTCCTTTGGTCGCTCCGAGGATCGTGTACTCATGCGTTGCGGTATCACAGGCAACCGACAAAAACATTTCTTTTTTGTTTAGCTTAACCGGCACCTGATACAGCGTGTATTCATCGTTGCTGCTCACAGCTTCCATATATACCGGCTCACCGTCGATAGCTCCCCACACGCCGCGGTAATTTTCTTTGAACACACCGTTTTTCCAGTCCGCGTCAATATCGTCGGCGGTCCCAAGCGTCCCGAGGCAAAGTATTGTTTCTCCTCCATCCAAAAGCATGTAGAGCTCGAGGTTTACAGCGGACAGGTTCGGGGCATTTTTCTTTCCGATGTTTAAAACAGCAGTATTATCCGATATTTTGATCTTTTTGTTTTCAAGTGAACTGATGTTGAATTTTTCTTTCGGGCGTATCTCGCTGCCATTTAGCAGCCCGGATACATAGTCTAATCCCCTTTGGTCGAGAGAATCTGTCAGGTTGAAGGTATAATAATGCTTAAAGCTTTCGGTACCTGCAGCATCGACATATTTTTCGAGCAGTTCCTCGTCGTGAGAATAATTTACAAAGCAGGACAGACCGTTTGCGTGGGATTTATACTTGCCTTTTATCTGATAGATAACTGCATCGGAAATAGCATCCAGAACCGCTTTTGACGACTCGGGAAGGATTTGTGCCGTCTGTTTTGCCAAATCACCCATGTCGGCCATATCGGAATACCCGCTTTTTTTCGTGTTCCCTCCGTAATTCTCTGATTTTTTTGCAGCTCGCGAAAACTCTCCCGCAAAGGAATCCGTATTCATCAGATTTACCAGCGCCTCGTCGCCGAATTTCCCATAAGCCTCCAAAACAGGTCCTATCTTGGACAGATCAGTCACGGAAAGCGTCACACTGTCGTCGATAGCATTTTTTTTGCACTCATCGTAAAACGTGTCACATATGATCTTTCCCAACTCAGCGGGATGTATCGCAGTATTTTTCGCAAGAGATTTGAGCCATTTATTGTATGTCCAACCGGTCCCCGGCTCTGTTTCCTCACTTGCCACCAAGTATCTGCCGACATCCTTAAAAATGTTTGCGACGTCAATAGTAGCCATAAGGCAGGTATCAAAGCATATCATATCATACGGAGGGTCTGATTCACTTACCTCACAGGTGTTTTCAAAAGCTTTCCTGATTTCCGGGAGCAGAAGTGTGTCACCATCATAGTTTTCATCCTGTGCCACGCCCGACGGGGTTCCGCCGCCGTGATCCCAGAACAAAGCGACCTTATGATCTGCCGGATAGTTTTCATTGCAAAACTCAAGGAAGCCTTCCAGCGTTTTTTCATCACCCATGTTGGCCTGCTTAAGCTCATCGATCTGCTTGAATTCTTCCCCCGAATACTCATAACGGCAAATCTTTTTTTTGCTTATGACTTCGTTTTGCCAGGCCGCAGCCCCTCCCGTCTGGATGACTATTTTTACGTTTTCGGGTAGCTTGACATCCATCATTTCACTCAGATCAGCGGTTGCGCAGCCGTTTTCAGACTCCAGGTCCGACCCGCACAGATACCAATAAATAGCCCAGGTTCCGTCTGTCCCCTCAAGTGAATCTATGTCGACGGATTCTTCTTGTTGTTCTTCGCTTGGTTTTTCACTTGGTTTGGGGGCATCCTCGTCAAGGCACCCCGTAAGTATCATCGAGAAAATCAAAAATAAACTCAACAGCTTTTTTTTCATTTTCTTCCTCCCGAAAGCTTTTTTATAAACACTTTAATTGCGTGTATCGTTCGTTTTTTGCGTTGTTTGCTTTGTTATACATCCGACCCTTTTGCGCATTTCACTCGGCGAGTTGTTCGTACGCATAGACTGCGCGGACAAGCTTATCCTCGCTAAATCCGGCTCCCATTACCTGCATTCCGATCGGAAGATGCTCCTCCGAATACGGTTTGTCGGATTTGAAAGGAAACGCCACAGCCGGCAGGCCGCAAAGGTTTGCAGGCACCGTATATATGTCGTTTTGATACATCTCGACAGGGTCTTTCAGAGTCTCGCCAAGCTTTGGCGCATACCCTGTCGTCACAGGCATAAGTATCATATCGCATTTTTCATATGCTCTGTCAAACTCCTGAGCGATAAGCCTTTTTACCTTGAGCGCTCTCAGATAATACTCATCATAGTAGCCGCTCGAGAGCACAAATGTCCCCAAAAGTATCCGAAGTCTCGTCTGCTTCCCAAAGCCCTCCGTTCGAGACTTTTTGTACATATCTTTTAGGCTTGTGTACTTATGAGCCCTGTGACCGTACCTCACTCCGTCGTAACGTTCAAGATTTGACGACGCCTCCGCGCACGCTATGATATAGTATGCCGAAACAGCGTATTCCAGGTAGTCCAATGAGATATCAACCTTTTTTGCACCAAGGCCTGTAAGTGAATCGCAGGTTTTTTCCATAGCATTTAGTATATCCGGGTGCGTCCTGTCTTTGGGAAGATTTTCTATGACTCCTATCCGAAGACCTTGAAGTGGTGCATTTTTCACATTTTTCTGCTCTTTTGCCCCGGTCGTATCATCAAAAATGTCCCGACTGAGATCATCTATAGCCTGTGTAAGCTTAAGCTTGCTTCTGTGCACGGTGGTTGAGTCTTTTTCATCCACTCCCGATATCAGATCAAGGATTTGCGCGCAGGTTTTGATATCCTTTGCTATCGGTCCTATCTGGTCAAACGACGAAGCGTACGCTATGAGTCCATAACGCGATACCGTGCCGTAGGTCGGCTTGATGCCCGTAAGCCCGCAAAAAGCACAGGGTTGCCTGATAGAGCCTCCGGTATCCGTCCCGAGTGCCGCATCGGCCCCGCCTGTCGCAACCGCTGCCGCTGCTCCACTCGACGAACCACCGGCGACCCTTGTTTGATCGTATGGATTTTTCACCGGTCCAAAGTACGATGTCTCACCTGTGCTTCCCATACCAAATTCGTCCATATTGGTTTTTCCTACTATCTGCATACCTGCGCTTTCAAGCAGTTCTACCGCGGTAGATGAGTATGGTGGGATAAAGCTTTTGAGTATCCTTGATCCTGCTGTTGCAGGTAAACCTTTCACACATATATTATCTTTGACTGCAATTCTCAATTTTCCCGAACTACTATTGTAGTTTTTTGAGATGAATATATTTTCATCATCTTTTGTGTCTGGCTGTAAGCTTATGTTTTGCTCTGCGTGTGCCTGTATAGGAGTTTGGCCTTGTTTTGTGTTTCTTGATTCTACATTTGTAGAGTTATCATCGCGGTTTATGCTGTCCGGCACAACGATATACTCTCCGTCCGTTTGAGGTGCGCCGTCGATAAGCCCGTTTCCTGAATTGATAGTCTTTTTATAGTCAGTGCCGGTCTCCTCATCATACGCTATATCAGCCACACCCTCTCCGGATATGATTTTATCTGACTTTTTCGTCAACTCATCCTCACGCAAGGCGTCCCTGCCGATATCAATCTGCTCATCCTCACGCAGGGCGTCCCGACCGATATCAAAAGGTAAACCAAGCGGCTCAACACCGTCGGTGTCAAGCCGCTTTAATTTTTCAACCATGTCAATAATGCTTTCCAGGTCAGCCTTCACAGCCTCTCTCTCATCATCAGCGATTTCCAGCTGAGCAAGCTCACTTATCCTGTCAAGCAATTCATCAGTTATCACTGTTTTTCCTCCTCGACAGGTTTTTCATCAACTGTTTTTTTTGCTACAGTAGTTTCACTCGCTTCGTTGCTTGTGGACTTATCAACTACCGCATCCTCAGATATCACTATCGCTTCCTCTGTTGCTTTTTTCTCTGTTTCTGTTTCCGCTTCATCTGCATCTATATAGTACTGCTCAAGTCTTGGTCTTGCGGCTACATAGTATTTTTCAAGTGACGGGTCAAAGTGCACTCCCATCCCCTCCATAATGATCGAGTCAGCTTTTTCAAAAGACATACGCTCTTTGTAGACTCTCTTTGACACGAGTGCATCGTAGACATCGGCTATAGCCATTATCCTCGACTCATAAGGGATACTGTCGCCGGAGATTTTTTCGGGATATCCCGATCCATCCCATCTCTCGTGATGGTAGCGGGCAACGTTTTCCGCAAGTACCTTGAATTCATTGTCATCAGTTTCTTTGAGTATCTCTCGCACGATGTCTCCGCCTTTTGCAGCGTGCTCTTTCATTTTTTCAAATTCTTCATCGGTAAACCTTCCCGGCTTTTGCAATATTGCATCGGGAACAGCTATTTTTCCGAGGTCGTGCATCGGTGCAGCTTTGATCATATCTTTGCAGAATTTTTCATTTTTGCCAAAGCTTGGATCTTTTTTCATCTCGTCAAGCAATATCCGCACGCAATCGCTGGTCCTTCTGATATGACCGCCCGTTGAATTGTCCCTCGACTCAACCATCGTCGCCATCGAGAGTACCAAGTTATCATGCATCACTTCTATATGCCTGGTTTTTTCGGCAACCTTCTCCTGAAGCCTGTCGTTGAATCTCGCCAAAAGCTTGATATACTTGCGGTCTTTTGTATCATCTGTTATATGGATCTGGAAGCCGCTCATTTTTTTGCCGTTGTACAACGGATGGACTTCAACCTTGTATATTTTTCCGTCTCTTTCTATGTGCTTATCTTTTGATTTTCCGGTACGCTTATGTTCCTCGAGCATATCCAAAAAATGCACCGAAAAGAAATAACTCTTTTTCGCTTTGCGGTCTATCCTCTCGTATTTCAGTTCCGGGAAAACAGTATCCGCCGAACCAAAGCAACCCAGATACTTGAACTTTTTGTCAAACGAGATAAATCCCTCTTCCCCGTGCCTGGTGATCGTGTCGATGGATGTGTCCCTGACATTGTATATGGATATCCGCCGAATGATAAACAAAAAACATAGCTGAGCCAGGACAAGCGAGTACGCACCCATATCGAGCCCGAGCACAAATCCAAGCTTTCTGCTGAAAAGATACAAAGATGTGATGATAAGCTCCATAAGCAGAAGAAAAACCATTCTTCGTTTCGGAACATTTTTTTTGAAAATAAGCGAATACAAAACTGTCATAATGCCTATCAGCAGGTACACGACGAGCGTCCAGACATATAGAACATGCAATGGACCGTATTCTTTTTCAACTACATTATTTCCATATTTTTGAGCGACCGACAGGCCCCTGTAAAAAAGCCCCGTGTACTCGGTCGTAAGTACGCAAAGATATATCAATGTGTTGTATATGATCAGAGGGATTTTCACCGCCTTGTGAATCTCGAACCCGCATATATCAAAAATGATCATCGTCATAAAGAATATCAGATAGCACCCGCCGATGTATGTAATCTTCAACGATAGCAGTGCAAACTCTTCGGTGGTCGCCAATGATGTCATGAGAAGTCCGATGTAGGTAATCGGCATAAACGCGTACAAAAGCGTATAGTAGACTCCAAAGCTTTTTCTCCAGAGGATCGCGTATATCATCGTCATCGTCACGGACACAAGCAGGAGAAAAACGCAAAACATCGTCTCAAGACTGAACTCAATACCGACCGATCTGAAAAATGAATCGGCCGCCTGAAGTCCGTTTTCCTCAAGTTCACGGAGTCTGTCCATGGGTATGAGATCAAAATTCATGTGCTTTGTCCCCTCAAAAAAATGCATGTCCGATATGTCGAGATTGAGCTCTGATCTCTACAACGAGACACCAACTCAACATTACACATTATACCATATCATGCCGCGCAATTCAACAAAAAACATAACTCAGGCTCTTTTGCATTACTATTCACGAGTATGTGTTTTTCAGGTTTTCTATCATCGTCCTCATTTTGTCAACAGCGGCTTCCGGCTCTGTAATTTGAATAATATCACTCATACTCGCTATCCATCCTAAAAAAAGATTGCTCAGTGCCATATCGATTATTGTCTCAAAATGCTCATCATCTGATTTTATCATCGGAACATCTTTGCCAAAACGATCAATGATAACTCCTGCCGCTTCATTTTTGCAGCGGAGCGTGACCTTCATAAGCTCTCCATCATACATACCGAATCGTTTTTCGGTATATGTAGCCATATCCCTGCCTTTGAAGGCTGACTTTCCGTCTCGCTTATCCTTTGTCAGGCGGATTTTTTTCATCTTGTCAACGCGGTAATGTCTGATCTGTCCGTATCCGTCATCGTAGCCTATGAGGTAGTAGTTTTCGTCGTCCCAGACCAGCCCCCACGGGGATACCACATAATCCTCACCGTCGCGACGAAATTCCTGCTCTTTTTTTTCCGTCCATCTGAAGTACTTAAACCGTATCTTCACATCAGCGCTGATCGCACGATGGACCGAGTCAACATT
>CAMVCQ010000089.1 GCA_947166015.1 uncultured Lachnospiraceae bacterium | reverse complement strand
GTAGCCGATAGGTTCCCATTTATTATTTGCAGGCGCTGATATGTTAGCTGTAAGTTTGAAACTATCCCCACTATAATCAGTATCGTCAGACTCGATCATAGTAGCCATTGTTTCCAGATCACTCCAGTTATTAACAAGATAATATCCGTCATTATCTTGAGTCAACTCTGCTGCCTTCGAAGTTCTCTCCTTAACAACCATCCCTCCAAACAACGACAGCACCAGCGCAATCGCCAAAACTATGGAAAGCTTTTTGTTTCTTTTCATCTCTTTTCTCCCTTCTTCTTTGCTCTTGCTTCAAATGCTCTGTGATGTTCTTCTTTTTCTGCATACATCATATCGTCCAAATGCTTGATAAATTTCTCTGCCGTAAGTCCTGTTTCATAATCATATATATCATATCCAAGACTGAGTGAAAGCTTGAATTCGCGTTCTCCATCATTATTGAAATCGTCAACTCTGTTTCTGATCCTTCGGACGGCTTTCTCGAGGTACTCTCTCTCGTTAATGGGTGATATCACAAAAAACTCGTCTCCACCGTACCTTGCGATCTGGTCCTCGGAACGCAGACAGCTGTGAAGTATCTTTATCACATCCTGCAAAGCGATATCTCCGACGGCATGCCCGTAGGTATCATTTATCTCCTTGAAATAATCAACATCTATCATGATGGCCGAGAATGTAGTTTCCTTACTCGTCGCTCCGGCTATTTTTGCTTCAAGCGTAGCATCGAGACTCCTTCTGTTCATCGATCCGGTCAAAAAATCATCCGTCGAATCCCTGCTTTGCAGATATACAAACAGGATCAGACTTGCAATAATGCTCGACACGTACTCTATCGGAAGCTCTGTTGTGAAGCTTTGTATGACCGATCCAATAGCGCAAATCAGAGGGAACATAATAACTGTCTTTCTGTACCTGTGTGTGATAGCTTTCCCCATTTTTGCACAGTAGTAAACTCCCCCAGCCAGGCAAAACAACAAAACAGCTGCCCTTATCATGAAAAACTGCCCACGATAATACGAACCTGCAGCATCATAGTAATAAAACAATCTCAGACCAAAGAGCTCAGATAGAGTAACCAAAACCAGATTGATCACACTTATCCAAACGATGGCATTTTTCAATTTGTACACTCCCGGATTTACATTTTCCGTTGTCCATGACTCCACATAGTACATCGTGAAAACATAGAAAACCGGATCAAATGCAAACACGAGATAGTTTCCGATCTTTGTAAGCAAAAGGTTTATCTCTGAATTTGATATCTGATACGCCCTTCCAAAGCTGTCGGATACTACAAGAAAAAGGGCGACCAAAAGCATCCACATAAACACTTTGTCGCGCCTGTCGTTGTGGGTTCTCCATTTTCTGTTAAAAAAGAGCAAAAGAACCCCTATGATAAAGGTATAGCAATTGATATATAACCACGCCGGATACCCCATATTAACCTCCATGACGAGCACTTGTGCGAGTCACCGCATGCGTGCTTGAAGCACGCATGTCGGATCAAAGGTTATTTGTGCTCGTCACAAATAGCCGTGTGAAAAATCAGCATATCAGTGTGATTTTTCACACTAACCCCCAATAATCACTTAGGAATCTCAGAAACAACCTGATTTCTGCCGTGCTCTTTTCCATAGTACAGCAGCTCATCTGCCTCTTTGAAAAATTCCTTTTCATCATCCCCGTATCTGTAAAAAGCAACACCTGCAGTCATAGTTATCTGTATTCTCTGACCTTTGTAATCAACCTGATCCGCTCTCACAGACCTTCTGATCTTTTCAACTATCTCTATGACCTCAGCCTTGAACTGCTCAAGAGAGAGCTTTCTGAGCGGGATGAGCATAAGCAAAAACTCCTCTCCACCCCATCTCGCGGCATCAGCTCCTATCATACTCGTCCCGACGCCCACAAGCTTTGAGGAAAACCTTTTGAGCACCTCATCACCCGCGTCGTGTCCGTATGTATCATTGACCTTTTTGAAAAAGTCTATATCAAAAATAGCTATCGCAAGATTGTCATCAGGCCCGACCTTTGACAGCTTGTCATCAAGCAGCTCATGCATTGCCCTTCTGTTTGTAAGCCCTGTGAGCTGATCGTTTAATGCTCTTTTTTTCATCTCGTCCTGAAGCTGATATGCGTGAATAGCATATATCAGGATAAATGCAAAAATAAACCCAAACGCAACAACGGAATTTATTATCGAAAATACTCCGATCAGGTATGGATTGTTTATATCATACACAAACGGATACTGCCATGTGTACAATCGAAGCAAAATATACGCACCGACCACGATTAGCGCCAACACGTATGTCCTTTTGGACATTGTTTCTTTCGTCGAAACAAACACATCTATAAACATTATTGAAACCAAAAAGCAGTATGAGTACTTATGAAAACCTATGTCCCATCCAAGCGCAAGTGTTCCCATGATCATAAATATAAATATCTCGACAACAATAGTCCAAACATAGGCTGCTGTCGGTGCTTTCCAAAGAATGATAAAGCACACCAGATATACAAATACGCTGAAAAAATTGTAATTGTAAACTAAGTCAGCCTCGAGAACATCGAACAGCGGAATAAAGCATAAGTGTATCAAAAGTAAAACAGCATTCACAAAATAAGCGAACCTTTTTGGGTTCTTGAGTATCGTTAATGCCTGCTTTCTGACTTTATCTTCGCCTACTGAATTCATAAACTCCATTATACCCCATTTTTGCTTGTTTTACAAGATTTTATTTTTTATCTTTTGTCTTGTTGAGTATGGTTATTCCTCCACCTACAACAATAGCTCCGCCGACTATATTTCCAAGTGTTACCGGCAGGAGGTTATTCATTAAAAATGCCCCGATCCCGATTGCATTATCATACAGCATTCCAAGCGGGATGAAATACATGTTTGCAACACTATGCTCAAATCCCGCAGCTACAAAAAGCATAACAGGTCCAAATACCGCTACCGCTTTTCCCGGGACCGACTTTGCTTCCATCGCGACCCAAACTGCAAGACATACCAGGATGTTGCACATGATACCTCTGATGAACGCCTGATCAAACGGCAGTGAAAGCTTGGCATTTGCTGTAGCCACAGCGGTCTCAGAAAGCTTCCCGTCGAAAAGCTTTCCTGTCCCGCCATAGAACACCGCAAGCGCCACCAAAAGGCTTCCGATAAAGTTTCCGATATAAACAAGCAACCAATTCACCAGAACTTCCGACAGCTTAACCTTTGGCTGAAGTCCTCTGTCAAATACCGGTATCGTCAAAAGGCAGTTTCCTGTAAAAAGCTCAACACCGATAGTTACTACCAAAAATAAACCTATCGGGAAAACACATGCACCGAGCACCTTTCCTCCAAATCCCGAAACCGCCGAGGAAGCTATCTGACTTCCCAGACCTCCGAGTGCGATAAAAGCACCGGCAAACACTCCCGAAACGACCATCTGAAAAGGCTTAAGCCTTGTTTTTCCTGCTGCTGTCACTGCGTATCCTGCGTATACTTCTTTTGTAGTTTTCATCTCAACCTCCAACCTTTTCTCTGCTTCTGAAAAAGCCTCTTATTTTTCCCAAAAGCCCCTCTTTGCTTATGGTTTTGAGCATATAGTCAACGGGCTTTAAGTCGATCACTTCCATGACGACATCCATGTCATTTTTCCCGGTCAAAAACATAACCGGGATATTGCCCGTAACAGCGTCTGTTTTCAGCATCTCAAACACCTGTGTTCCGGACACCACCGGCATCTCGTAGTCCATCAGCACGAGGTCCGCTCTGTTTTTCACAAGCCAGCTTATCGCCTGGACTCCCGAGTTTGCCATTCCGACGTTGTACTCATCCTTCAACCAGTCGTAAATGAGTCTCATGTATGTCATATCATCATCGACGATCAGGATCGTTTTTTTCTCCGGCGTTTCATCGCCTTTGTCAAAGTACACCCTCACATAGTTCAAAAACGCATTCATATCCAGCGGTCTGTCAAACCATTTGCGGATAAGTCTCTCGCTTATGTTTTTTTTCAGCTGATCGTACTCAGACTGCTCTCCGATCACGATTATCTCTTTTGATTTGATGCTCAAAATATCCGAAAAGGAATACCAATAATCAGGATCCATATCGTCCTGCATATAGAGCACAAAAATGTCTGTTTGAGGTGCAACTTTTTCAACCTCTTTATTTTTGGCACTGAGTTGTGCAAACCGGGATGATATCCCGATTTCTTTCAGCTTAGTTTGCAAGCCCTTGGTAAAAAACCCTTCCGTAGAGCTTACAATAGTGATCATTCCTTCTTCCCCCATTGTACGCCTCCATTTTTATCATCTGTTATCTATGATTTCTTTTATTCCGTCCCAATCAAGTTCCAACAGTCTTGCATTGACTTCTTTTATCAGCTTTTCGTCGTCAGGTTTCAATTTGTAATCCTTCAGCTGATCGATAAGTGACTCTATCATCGTGAAGTCCATGTTGTCTGCCGAGTGACTGATGAGATTGCAAACCTCTTTGAAGCCTTTGTCCGGAAGCATCTCTTTTTCCTCATCCTGCTCATCAAATTTCTTTAGAGCATCGCAAAGAGCTTCGAACAAGTCCATCGCCTCGCCGGTATGCTGATCTATGAAATCCATATCGTTTTCTTTGCCGGCATTTTCGAGCGCTTCTGCAAGCTTTGAGAGCTTTATATCTCCTATGATCCTTGCAGAGCTTTTGAGTGCATGGACTTTGATCGTGTAGTTTTCCACATCCTGAGAGCCATAAAACTTGAAGATATCCTGACTCATCGCTTCCGATGTATCATAGAAGGTTTCTATGACATTCATGAAGCTTTGCTCGCCGCCACAGTTTTTGATACCTTCGCTTACATCAAGGTCATCTATCTCATATATCCATTTCGGTATAACTTCATTGTCATTTGACATGGCAAGCTCTTCCACGCTTTCATCCATAAACTCTATCTTGCTTTCGGGAAGATATTTGATTAACATTCTTTCCAAAACTTCACCGTCAATCGGCTTTGAAAGATAGTCATCAAATCCATGCTCGAGATACCCTTCTCTGGCCCCGGAAACGGCATTTGCCGTAAGTGCGATATGCTTGTATTCGTTATAGTCGGATCGTTTTTTCATCTCCTCCAGAGTCTCAAGTCCATCCATCTCCGGCATCATATGATCCACGAAAACTATATCGTATTTTGCGGTGTCAAGCTTACTCAATCCCTCTCTACCCGACTCTGCGGTATCTATTTGGATCTCGGTTTTTTTCAAAAGTCCTTTGATGACAGTCAGGTTCATCTCCATATCATCGATAACAAGTATCCTTGCATTCGGAGCGTGGAACATCTCATGATATGCCTCTCCAACCTCCAGACGGTTTGTTTTGTTTTTGAAGCGTTCCACGATACTTCCTATTCTTTCGAGATTTATGATCCCCTGTTTGATCGAGAATGAAAAATCCGATCCTTTGCCGTAGACACTGTCGACAGCAAGAGTTGAGCCCATCAGATCGAGAAGCTTGTGGGTTATGCTCATCCCGAGTCCGGTCCCCTCGATATTTCTGTTTCGTTTTTCCTCGATCCTCGTAAACGGCGAAAACAGCTTTTCGAGATCCTCCTGCTTCATTCCTATACCGGTATCCGAAACCCTGACATCAAGGTAGAGTGATTCATTGTCTCCCTCTGCGATCCTGTGACTCATCTGGAGCCGGACACTACCCTCTTCGGTGTACTTGACTGCATTTATGAGGAGGTTTGATATGATCTGTTTGATCCTTATCTCATCTCCGTAGAGCTCGTGCGGTATGTCCTCGCTTATGTCTATATCAAATTTCAGGCCTTTTTTGTTGACTCTCTCAGATACCATATTTACCACATCATTTACAAGCGACCCAAGCTCGTAGGTTGTAGGTATGATCTCCATTTTTCCTTCCTCAACCTTTGAGAAATCAAGGATCTCATTGATCAGCGCAAGCAGCGTTCTTCCCGCATTTCTGATGTCTATGGCGTATGAAACTATTTCTTTTTCATTACTCTCCCTGATGATCATTTCATCTATTCCCAAAACCGCATTGATAGGCGTCCTGATCTCATGAGACATATTTGCCAAAAATGAACTCTTCGCCCTGTTCGCCTGATCCGCTTTGTCTTTTGCGTCTATGACCTCTGTCATGTCTACAAAAACGATATTTAATCCCACTACCTGATCTTTGTTTTTCATAGGTATGATGGTTGTCTGCAGATCTTTTTTTTGGCCTTTCAATGTCGCTGACATGATGTATGGATCAATGCTTTCCTCGTTCATAGCGGCATCGCATTTTTTTATAAATTGATTCAGCTCGTCTTCACCAAGGACACCGGTCAACGCGATCCGCAGGTTGATACCGGCTTCTATTTTTGATCTGTCCCAGTGACTGTACTCAAAAAATACCTCGGATACCATAACCGTGGTCAGCGATTCATCCGTCAGGATCATAACGTTTGGTGTAGTATTCAAAAGCTGTCTGTTGTAGAAAATCTGACGAAGATTGTCCTTTTGGATAAATGCCTGTGTATGAGATGCCTGCTCGTTTGCAACACGAAGAAGCACATTGTCTTTCATCATGTGCTTGATCTCGCGTCTGAGCTTTTTGTTCTCATGCTTTAATCTCTCTATCTGCTCCTCTGGAGTAAGGTTTTCTTCTTCCATATATCGATCTCCGTTTGTTTGATTGTTACAAGCGGTTTTCGGCAAGCATCACCCTCCGTAAAACCAAAACGATCAAATCGCCAGTATTGTGAATGTAAAGTTGTGAAACATATTGTAGTCTTTGCCTGTTTTTTCACCTTTTATCGGGCAGAATTCTCCATACGAATACATACCGAACAGAGAGAACCCTTCCGGTGTTTG
>CAMVCQ010000088.1 GCA_947166015.1 uncultured Lachnospiraceae bacterium | reverse complement strand
GAAAACACCACTCGTCGAAATGGACGGGGACGAAATGACGCGTATCCTCTGGCAGATGATCAAGGATGAGCTTCTCACACCGTACATCGACCTGAAAACCGAGTACTATGACCTCGGCCTCAAGCACCGCAATGAGACCGATGATCAGGTGACTATTGATTCTGCGGAGGCTACAAAAAAATACGGAGTTGCCGTTAAGTGCGCGACTATCACTCCGAACGCCGCAAGAGTAGAGGAGTACGACCTCAAACAGATGTGGAAATCACCGAACGGAACTATCCGTGCGATACTTGACGGTACGGTATTTCGTGCACCTATCCAGGTCAAAGGCATCGAGCCATGCGTGAAAAACTGGAAAAAGCCGATCACGCTTGCTCGTCACGCGTATGGCGATGTGTATAAAAATGTTGAGATTCAGGTTCCGGGTGCCGGCAAGGCAGAGCTTGTATTTACAGCTGCGGACGGAACTGAAGTTAGAGAGACTATCCACGAGTTTACGGGACCGGGAATCATCCAGGGTGTTCACAATACTGATGATTCCATCAGGAGTTTTGCCAAATCCTGCTTTAATTATGCTATAGATACAAAACAGGATCTTTGGTTTGCTACCAAGGACACAATTTCAAAGAAGTACGATCATAGATTTAAGGACATATTCCAGGAAATATATGAATCTGATTACAAAAATCAGTTCGAAAGCTTAGGATTGGAATATTTTTACACTTTGATCGATGATGCTGTAGCCAGAGTGATGAAGACTGAAGGTGGGTTTATCTGGGCTTGCAAAAACTACGACGGAGATGTGATGAGTGATATGGTTTCATCGGCTTGCGGATCACTTGCAATGATGACATCTGTTCTCGTTTCACCGAGTGGAGTGTATGAGTACGAGGCCGCACACGGAACGGTTCAGAGGCATTATTACAAGCATTTGAAGGGCGAAGAGACATCGACTAATTCCGTTGCGACTATTTTTGCATGGACAGGTGCTCTCAGAAAAAGAGGGGAGCTTGATGGTACACCGGAGCTTATGGAGTTTGCCGACAAACTTGAGAAGGCGACGCTGTCGACTATCGAGTCAGGCAAAATGACCAAAGACCTCGCGCTTATCACATCAATGAAGGATGTGACAGTGCTTAACAGTGAGGGATTCATCAAGGCGATCAGAGAGACATTTGATAAGCTTTGAGCATAGGATATATTAAAAAAGCTTTGTTGACTAATGGTATTAGTTGGCAAGGCTTTTTTTTTGTTGACATTTAATACAGACTTAGGTATAATTTACACAAACCTATGCAAAACTATATAAACTGCATAGGTTTAATGAAAAGGAGGCGACTGATAATGAAATCCAGAGCTGAATGTGTGAAAGAATATGGTTCAGATTATTATGTTAATCAACAAATTAAGACCGGAAAATTGTTTCGGATTGAAAAAGGGATATACTCAGAGAAAAAGAATGTTCCGGAGTTGGCTGTGTTGTCTTATAAATATCCAAAGGCGGTTATTACCATGGATACGGCATTCTATTTATATGACCTGACCGATGAAATTCCGGATTTATGCACGATGGCGACAAAAAGAGAGGCTGCACCAATTGCTGATGGTCGTGTCAAACAGATTTTTATTCCAAAAGAGTTGCTGTCTGTTGGGGTTACTGAGATTGATTATGAGGGGTATTCTTTGCAGATTTTTGATAAGGAGAGAATGCTTGTTGAATTAGTTCGATATAAAAGCAAGTTCTCATTTAACTACTATAAAGAAATAATTAACAATTATAGAAAGATTTTGCCGCGATTAAACTCTGAAAAGGTACGAAATTATGCAGAATTAATGCCTAAGCAAGAGAATGTTTTTCGGATTCTTCGAACGGAGGTGTATTGATGCTTGATCTTGATGAAATGACAATGCAATACAGAGAGGAAGGCTATAGCAGTTTTTTAGCGGAGGCAAGAGTATGTCAGGATATTGTTTTAAAAGCAATTTCCAAAAGTTCAATGAGGCATAATGTTACAATTAAGGGCGGAGTTGTCATGAGAAGTCTAACCGGAAATGTCCGTAGGGCAACTAGAGATATTGATTTTGATTTTATTAAGCATTCTATTGATGAAGCATCGATTCGAGAATTTATTAAGGAAATAAATTGTTTAGAAGGGGTTTCGATAGAAATATCAGGCTCTATCGAGGAGCTTTCTCAACAGGAGTACAGAGGAAAAAGAGTGTGGGTTATGATATCCGATGAAAACGGAAAGCGGATCAAGAGTAAAATGGATTTGGGAGTACATAAAAATGTCCAGATTGAACAGGAGGAGTTTTGCTTTGATGTTTGTCTTGACAATGAAGGTGTTAGTCTGTTGATAAACTCAATGGAGCAGATTTTTGCCGAAAAACTTCGTGCGCTTTTGAAATTTGGAGTTTTTTCAGGTAGAGTAAAGGATGTTTTTGATCTATGTTTTTTATCAGGACACATTAAAAAAGATAAGTGCTCGGAATGCATCCAAACATATATTTTGGATGATGATGAAATGTTTGAAAACAGTATGAGCGATATCAGAAAAAGAGTAGAAAAGGTATTTGGCGATTCTGAATTTAGAAAAACTATGAAAAATAGTAAAAAGGATAATTGGCTTGGAGTTGAGATCGATGAAGCATTTAAACAGATAGAGGTATGCTTAAATGAAATAGAATAAGACGTTGTTATGATGCTTGTATGTGTAGATTTGAATAATAATTTCAATGTAGTGACAAGAAGTGTTTTATGTGTTATAATATAAAAAGTCAAGTTGTTAAATGCTGTGTTATAGGAGTAGTTGCTCCGGATTGGAATTGAAAAATGCAGATCTGCAGATTGGGGCCTGAAAGGTTAAAAGGTGCGCTTGACCTCGTGTGGGAGGTTTTTGAGGAGTACGAGGCGCCGGACTACGAGGAGATGGGAGTCAAAACCTTTAGGCATTTTATAGAGTATTCATCGATAGTTCAGAAAGTAAACGCCGGCGAGATGAAGTTTTGGGGATGTTATCAGAACAATTATCTCATCGGAGTGATAGCCATCAGAGAGGGGCAGCATATAAGCCTTCTATTTGTGAGGGGGAAGTTCCACAGGCTTGGCGCAGCGTCAATGTTGGTGAATGTAGCGATCGCATCCATAGCTTCGGCTAATCCGTCTACGCCTGTAGTAACAGTTAACTCATCTCCGTATGCAGTCGGCTTTTATAAGGCTGTTGGTTTTGAGCCGATAGATGAGGAACAGAAGCGCGATGGCATCAGATACACTCCGATGCGACGACCGCTCAAGATGTAAAATCACCGAAAAATCGCTATTTGCAGCTGCAAAGCAAAAAAATGTTACAAAAATATTACGGACGTTACAGAAAATGAAAAAGGTGACGATATGCTCAAAAAAGTAATTCTTAATATAATTTTTTGCGCGTGTGCCATCGTGTTCATAGGCTGTGGCGTCTATCTTTTTTTGTATTATTCTGATATGCAGGAAACCAAGGATGAGTTGGAGGGATTAAGTCAGATCGCAGAGCAGTCAGAGTCGCTTCCGGATGACGATCCTGAGATTTCCGAAGAAGTCGAGGTCAAATCGCCCTCGGGTGAGTCCAAAAAAATCCTCAAACGATACAAAAAGCTATACAAACAGAATTCCGATATGACAGGATGGGTAAAGATCGATGACACGATGATCGATTATCCCGTGATGCAGACCCCGGAGGATAATGAGTACTATCTTCATCGCAACTTTGAAAAAAAAGAAGACCGCAACGGACTTCCGTTTTTGGACAAGGCTTGTGACCCGGACGATGATAATGCCTGCCTTTTGGTGTATGGGCATCATATGAAAAGCGGCATGATGTTTGCGGATATACTCAAGTACGAATCGGAAGATTTTTACAAAAAACATAAAACGGTGCTATTCGATACATTGTATGACAGAAGAGAATATGAGGTTGTGGCAGCATTCAGATCAAAGGTTTTCACGGCGGGCGACAAAGATTTCAAGTACTATGAGTACAAAGGACGTCTCACGGAAAAAGAATTCGATACCTATGTGAAAAACATAAAAAAGCTTTCGCTCTACGATACCGGGATCACCCCTAAGTATGGTGAGCAGCTGCTGGCACTCGTAACATGCTCGTATCATACGGAGGAAGGCAGATTCGTTGTGGTTGCCCGGAAAAAGTCCTGACAGAAGTATAGTTTAGATAAATGACCGAGCATAAACTAAAATATCTTCTTTCCGTTTAATTCTGTTGCAAATTATGATGATTTCTGTTAAAATAGAGCATACGATGTTTTTATCATTATTTTTATAAAAAAACGGGTTGTGCGCATTTATAATAGTCACTCGACTATAGCAAAATAAGTACGTATGGCCGTGATAAAAGGACGATTCTGATAAAACAAGATTTTATTTATTTAAATGGAGGTAACTACGAATGGAGCTTATCAGACCACCTATGGGTTGGAACAGCTTTGACTGCTATGGGCCGCGTGTGACGGAGGATGCTGTCAGAGCCAATGCCGAGTATATGTCTGAGAATCTCAAAGACTTCGGCTGGGAGTACATCGTGATCGATATCCAATGGTACGCCTACAATTCATCAGTCAATATGGAGGAAACCGGGTTTGTGCCGTTTCAGAGGATCGAGCTTGATGAGTATGCAAGACTATATCCCTGTCCGCAGAAATTCCCTTCCGCAGCAGGAAATGACGGATTTTCGGCTCTTGCGACATATATTCACAGCCTGGGACTCAAGTTCGGAATACATATGATGCGAGGAATCCCGAGGGTTGCGGCGCATTCGCACTCCAAACTTTGGAATACGGAAATAACCGCGGATCAGATTGCGAATCCGTACTCTATATGTGAGTGGAACCCCGATATGTACGGCGTGGATCCAAGAAAGCCGGGGGCTCAGGAGTATTATGACTCGGTGATCGAGCTGTACGCGCAGTGGGGCGTCGACCTGATCAAGTGTGACGACATTCCGGATCCGTCAGATGAGCTTGGAAGAATGGAAGCGGAAATGATCCACAGCGCGGTTGAAAGACTCGGAAGAGATATGGTGGTTGCGTTCTCAGGACCTGCCAGCGTTGAAAACTATGAGTTTTACAGAAATAATTCCCAGATGTGGCGAGTGACTGACGGCTTTACCGATAGCTGGGACGATCTTCGTGAAATGTTTGATATCTGCAGAAACTGGGTCGGAAGAGTGTCTGACAGCGGATTCCCTGATTGTGATTCGCTGCCGATAGGTCAGATAGGCCTGGGAGATACTCATAGAAGAACTGAGTTTACGATAGAAGAGAGCAAATCGATCATCAGTCTGTGGAGCTTGTGCAGATCACCGCTTATGGTAGGCTCTGAGCTTACAAAGCTTGACCACGATACATTGCAGATGCTCACAAATATAGGTATCCTCAGGCTGACAGAGGTTTCAGAAGGAGCGAGGGAAGCCTATCGCGACAGCGATGTGATAGTCTGGCGTTCCGTCGACAGGTATGACGGCGCCGAGTATGTGGCGATGTTCAACCTTTCAACTGCCCAGACATCTATCTGTCCGAAGCCGTTTATCAGCAACAAAGATGGCAACGCGATAGAGCTTTGGCGCGGCAGTGAGATCAACATCAAGTCGACCGAGGATATCCCGGGACACGGTTGTATGGTGATCAGAGTAGAAAAATAACCAACAACAATGCAGTGGTAGATGCTACCGGCAAAGAACAGGAGGAAAAAAATGGAGATAAAGATAAGCGACAGCGTTAAGTACATAGGATGTCAGGATTACGACCTTGATTTATTCGAAAGCCAGTATATCGTACCAAACGGAATGGCGTACAACTCATATGTTATTTTGGATGACAAAGTTGTGGTGATGGATACGGTTGATGCGAGAAAGACGGACGAGTGGCTCGCGAACCTTGACAAAGAGCTTGGCGGCAGGACACCTGATTATCTGGTGGTTCAGCACTTGGAGCCGGATCACAGCGGTTCGATAGAGGCAGCAGCAGAAAAATACCCCGACATGCAGATAGTAAGTTCTGCGAAGGCAGCTGATATGCTCGGACAGTTTGTGACGAAAGACTACAGTGCACGTCAGGTAAAGGTGGCTGAGGGAGAAACACTGACACTCGGAAGCCATACGCTTCAGTTTTTCATGGCACCGATGGTGCACTGGCCTGAGGTTATGGTGACCTACGAGCAGAGCGAGAAGATCCTTTTTGCGGCTGACGGATTCGGCAAGTTCGGAACACTTGATACTGATGAGGATTGGGCGTGCGAGGCAAGAAGGTATTATTTCAATATCGTTGGTAAATACGGCGCGCAGGTACAGGCGCTTTTGAAAAAAGCTGCTACACTCGATATCGAAAAAATATGTGCTCTTCACGGACCGATTCTGCCGGACGCAGAGCCTCTTTCATACTACATAGGAAAATACGACACCTGGTCAAAATATGAGGCAGAGGATGACGGCGTGTTTGTTGCATATACATCGATCCACGGCTGTACGGGCGAGGCTTGCGAAAAGCTGGGACAGATACTCGAGGAAAAGGGCGCGAAAAAGGTTGTTGTGACTGACCTTGCCAGAGAAGATATCGCTGAGTCAGTTGAGGATGCATTCAGATACGACAAGATCATCCTTGCATCGTCAACCTATGATGGCGGACTTTTCCCGACGATGGAAAACTTCCTCTACAGGCTTGGACACAAGCAGTTCCAGAACAAAAAAGTTGGATTTGTCGAGAATGGAAGCTGGGCACCTGTCGCAGCGAGAAAAATGCGCGAGCAGGTGGAAGCGATGAAAAATATGACGATCTGCGACACCGTTGTTACGCTCAAATCCAAAATGAAACCAGCGGATGTAGCTTCGTTGGAAGCGCTCGCAGACGAAATCCTTGCTAAATAGCTTGTTTAGAGGTACCATATTCGATTTTGGTTAACTAGCTTTTACTCGGGGATCCACTCGCGTCTTGCGGAA
>CAMVCQ010000087.1 GCA_947166015.1 uncultured Lachnospiraceae bacterium | reverse complement strand
ATGGAAAATGCGCGTCAAGATCAGAAATGGAGGCCAATATGGGGTGGATAAAAAAACACAAGGTGGTAGTGATGGTTTCGGCTGCGGTTTTGATTGTTGCGGTGGTCGCTGTGTTTGTTGTACCGGGGATTTTTTCGAGGAAAAGATCTGAAGGGACAGTGACTAAACAAAACACGATCAAGCTCGAAAAAATGAATCTGACGGACTCGGTAAGTGCAACCGGAACGATAGAAAGCGCAAAGAGTAAGGCTGTTTCGGCGGATGTCCAAAACATCGAGGTCAAAAGTGTCCTGGTAAGTGTCGGAGACAAGGTGACAGAGGGGCAAAAGCTGATAACTTTTGACAAATCAGGTCTTAAACAGGCGTTAGATGATGCAAAAGAGGAGTATGCTGATACAGTAAGTCAGGCATCATCAGAGGTCTCGCAGGCGTATCAAACGCTTTCTGAGGCAAAAGAGACCTATGCTTCCGAAAAAAAACGACTTGAAAAGGAGTTAAAAACAGCAAAAGAAAATCTGAAAAAAGCGAAAAAGGAAGCCCAAAAAACATCATCAAATGAAACAGATAAATCGATAAATGGTACTGCTTCAAAATCAGATGGAAGCTCTGATACATTGACTGTCGAGCAGGCGCAAAGCGCTTATGATCAGGCAAAGGAAAACTTAGAAAACCAGAATAAACAAAACCAAAAGGCTATCACACAGGCTGAAGCACAGGTCACAACTGCAAATAATAATAAAACAAAGCAGATCAAGCAGGCAAAAAAGACTGTCCGTGATGCCAAGGAGACATATGATGCTGCAGCTATAAAAGCTACAATGGATGGTACTGTTACTGCACTCGGTGTTTCAGAAGGGGATACATACAATGGTTCTGATGCGGTGGAAATAAGTGATCTGAGTGATTTTCAAGTCACAACAACCGTAACGGAATACGATATAACAAATGTTAAGGTTGGACAGAGAGTTGTCATCCTTACGGATGCTACCGGAGATACGGAGATAGAGGGAGAGGTTACATATGTAGCTCTTACTACAGGAAGCGCTACTCTTGATTCCGGAAATGCCGGAGAAAACGGAGGGATGAGCTCTTCGGGCTCGTCAAGTTCGTCGGATAGCGGATATGAGGTCGTGATAAAGCTGAAAGATATACCGGACTCTATTCGTGCAGGGATGACTGCAAAATGCTCTATTGTACTAAATGAAGCATCAGATGTATATGCGGTTCCATACGATGCGATACACACTGATACTGACAAAAACAACATTATTAATGTGATTGATTCTTCAGGAAACAGAAAAGAGATCAAGGTGGAAAAAGGGATGGAAACCGATTATTATGTGGAGGTTAAAAGTGATGAACTGTCAGAGGACATGAGTGTGATCATCCCTACAGACAGTTCGAATTCAACAGAAGAAAAAACAGAGGACAAATCAGAAAACTCCGGTGCACTCGACGGTATGATGGGAGGCGGGATGCCCGGCGGTGAACGGCCTGATTTCGGTGGTGGAAACGGAGGCTTTTCCGGAAGAAGATGAACGAGCAATATGGATCACCTTGTTCGGTCAGGAAAGCTGTAAATAGTTAAAACAAAACGCCGATTGATTAAACTGTGAGGTAGAAGCTATGAGTGAAATGATTGAAAAACCGGTTATAGATTTAAAGGGAATAGTAAAACGATTTTTTATTGGAAAACCAAACGAACTCGAAGTGCTTCATGGGATAGATCTGCAGGTAAAAAAAGGAGAGTTTGTTTCTGTTGTCGGAGAGTCAGGTTCAGGAAAATCAACACTTATGAATATAATAGGTGCCCTTGACAGACCTACACAGGGATCGTATCTGCTGGGTGATACCGATATATGTGCGGCAAAGGACAAAAGGCTTTCTGAGATCAGAAACAGCGAGATAGGATTTGTATTTCAAACGTATAATCTGATCTCGAGATCCACAGCGCTTTCTAATGTTGAACTCCCTATGCTATATGCAGGCATTGACAAAAAAACAAGGGAAAAAAGAGCAAAAGAATTACTTGATACAGTCGGTATGAGTGACCGCATGTATCACAAGCCCGACGAGCTGTCCGGCGGCCAAAAACAAAGAGTTGCGATAGCCAGAGCCGTCGCAAACAGTCCGAGCATAATTCTTGCAGATGAGCCCACCGGTGCGCTTGATTCAGTTACCGGACATATGATCATGGACATTTTTCATAAGCTTCATGATATGGGAAAAACAATAGTTCTGATCACTCATTCAAAGGAACTAGCAAATGAAACAGGGAGAATAATAACTCTTGCAGATGGAAATATAGTTGATGAAAGAGAGGTGTGCTGATGCTTGTTTGGGAAAATGTAAAGCTTGCTCTTTCGGGGATATTTAGTAATAAACTCAGATCTGTACTTACTATGCTTGGCATCATCATAGGAATCGGCTCTGTTATAGCTATAATGACGGTGAGCGCATCACTTACAAACTCGATCACAACAAAGTTTGCAGAGCTTGGAGCCAATAATGTCACACTTGGAGTGAAGCAAACCTCCGAAAAGCAGGAGGTGCGGGAAAACGGCATGAAATTTGGACTCTCCGGAAGAAAAAGCAGCCTTGATGAAGAAGATAGAATATCGGATGAAATGATAAAAAACATATCAGAAAAATACTTGTCTTATATTGATACTGTAGCGCTCTCCGAAAGCATAGGAAGCGGAACTGTTGCGTCCGGTGATAACAGTGCAAATATAAGTCTGACAGGGATAAACAGTGGGTATTACAAATCTGAGGATGTAACTCTCATAAACGGCAGATATATAACCGATGAGGATGTAAACGGAAATAAAGCTGTTATCATGATATCTGATAAGGTCGTAGAGAACATTTTTGATTCGGATGCTGCGGAAGCGCTTGGAAAAAAACTGTATGTAAATATGGATGGGATTTATTATCCTTTTTATGTAGTCGGAGTGTATGAATACGAGGAGAATGCGACGAATTTTTCTTCATCATCTGATGAGGATGTGACTACAAGCGCTTATATTCCCATATCTACTGGAAAAAAATATATCCATACTGAT
Source organism: uncultured Lachnospiraceae bacterium (assembly GCA_947166015.1). Classification (GTDB taxonomy): domain Bacteria; phylum Bacillota; class Clostridia; order Lachnospirales; family Lachnospiraceae; genus Eubacterium_F. The sequence continues at coordinate 3,936 of CAMVCQ010000087.1, read as the reverse complement.
GACGGCTACGAAAAAATAACCCTTGTTACCAATAGCTCTGTTTCTGACGTGACCTCATTTGCTGATGATGTTGAAGAGTATATAAATCAAAAATACTATGCCGCAAATGACGAATATCAGGTAAATGCGACTACGATGAGCTCTCTCACGGAATCTATGAGCGAAACCATAGATACCGCGGCTGTTGCGATCGCATTTATCGCGGGAATATCACTTCTTGTCGGAGGTATAGGTGTTATGAATATAATGCTTGTTTCGATAACGGAGAGAACAAAAGAAATCGGAACAAGGAAAGCGTTGGGAGCCAAAACAGGTTCGATCAGATTTCAATTTATCGTAGAATCAATGATACTCTGTCTGATAGGAGGCGTGCTGGGAATATTGCTTGGATTTGGGATCGGAGCAGTTGCGGCGTCTGTGATGGGGTATTCGGCGTCGGCACCGTTTACGGCAATCGCCGGATCAGTTGTGTTTTCGATGGCTATCGGGGTATTTTTCGGATTCTATCCTGCCAATAAAGCCGCAAAAATGGATCCGATCGAGGCACTTAGGTATGAATGAAACCGAGCGTCAAACTGATTGATCATTTACATTCACGAGTGATCAAACCATTCGGTATGTTCGTTCTTCTCGCTTTGATATTTATTTTGGTTGATTTTGATTGATTTTCGAGTGAAAATGTTATATACTATGAGATGGTATGTGTGTGGCAACTGTCGAAGCAGATGTTGCCCGGATGTATCATCTCATTTTTGTAAATCAGCGTTGCTTGAGAATATATGACCGTTGTGGATGACGGAGGAATGATTACAATGACAAAACGAATTGCACATAGAGGTCTGTCTGCGCTTGCACCCGAGAATACCGAGGTGGCATTCAGGCTTGCGACAGAGACCGATTGCTATGGGATAGAGTGTGATATATGGAAATCGGCTGACGGGATGTATCTGGTATCTCACGACAATTCGCTCAAAAGGATGTGCGGAGTGAGGCTGAACATCACTGATACTGCTTATGAGGATCTGATAACATATCCGGTCGTATCGGGCAGTCAGATCGAGGATTATCCGGTTCAGTATCTGATATCCCTCAAAAGATTTTTGGGTATACTTTCAAAAACAGACAAATATGCATTTGTTGAGATCAAGCAGGAGCTTTCACTGTCAGAGCTTGATGAATTGATGAGCATTGCAAAGGAATACAATATGAGCGACAGGGTGTTTTTTATCAGCGCTCATGCGAAAAATGTCCTGAGGCTTCGACATGAATTGCGCTTCCCAAAAGAAAGGATACAGTATGTTCACGGGACGAGACCCAGAGACAGTATGGTTCCGGTCAATGAAAAGCTTGTGGAGCTTCTGGTAAAGCATAAGATCGGTCTTGATTCCAAGTGGTCATTGATTGATGAAAAGTATGTCGACAGACTGCACGATGAGGGCTTACTGGTAAATGTCTGGACTGTTAAGGATGAAAAAACACTTTTTCATACGACTGAGGAATTAGGTGTTGATATGGTCACGATGAATGATGTTACAGCATTTAGGTGATTATTATTAACAATGTAATACTTGAATTTCAGTTGAATTATAGTCCGAATTATAAATGGAGGTAAATTGATCATGGAAGCAGTAAAAAAGATTAAGTGGAGCATTATTATTCTTGCGGTGGCCTATATGGTACTGGGAGTAGTTATCATTATTTCACCGGGAAAAACGTTGAATATTTTCTCCTATATTTTGGCAGCAACACTAATTGTTTTTGGCACTATCAATCTGATACAGTATATGCGAACAGATGCGATGGAAGTGTTTAACAAGTACGATCTTGTGATAGGTTTCTCATCCATTATAGGTGGTGTGCTGATCATTATTAATGTTGATAAATTTCAAAATATCATACTTATCGCACTTGGATTTATGGTAATGATAAGCGGAATACTAAAGTTTCAAAATTCCGTCAATCTGATGAGGCTGAAAGCAAACAATTGGCACATAACGTTTGGTATGGCAATTATTAATATTGTATTTGGAGTGATACTTCTCATCAATCCTTTTGCGATTGAACTTTTCCTTGTGCTTTTGGGGATAGGTTTTATATTCAGTGGACTTACTGACATTATTGTCACTTTGATGATATCATCAACTCTTTCAAAAATATCAGCGTCTTTACAGACACCGGCACCCGTTTCACAGGATGAGGCACAGCCTGTACAGGATAAGCAACAATAAAGCAAATACAAAAAAGCGAAGCAAAAAATCAATAATAATGCTTCGGGACTGGAGAATAGTTTTGGATAATCAGGAAAAAATATTTGTTATAGATTTTGGAGGTCAGTACAATCAGCTTATAGCCAGACGCGTGCGTGAATGCAGCGTATACAGTGAGGTTTATCCTCATACGATAAGCATGGACAAGATCCGCGAGTTGGCACCACAGGGGATTATTTTTACGGGTGGACCAAACAGTGCATATCTGCCGGAATCTCCAAGCATCAGTGAGGAAATTTTTTCACTTGGGATTCCTGTTCTTGGGATTTGTTATGGTGCGCAGCTGATGGCGCATATCCTCGGCGGAAAGGTCGATACAGCGCCTACCAGTGAATACGGAAGGACTGAGGTAAGTGTTGACGGTTCATCAAAGCTGTTTGGAAATGTCGGCCCTGATACCATAGCTTGGATGAGCCACACTGATTATATTGCGCAGGTTCCGGACGGGTTCAGGATCACAGCGACAACTCCGGTGTGTCCGGTTGCGGCTATGGAGGATGAAGGACGCGGGTTCTATGCTACGCAGTTTCATCCCGAGGTAAATCATTCGGTTGAGGGACAAAAGGTAATTGAGAACTTTGTTTACAAAGTTTGCGGATGCAAGGGAGAGTGGAAGATGTCATCCTTTGTTGAAGATACCGTAAAAAATCTGCGTGAAAAAATAGGCGACGGAAAGGTGTTGTGCGCGCTCTCCGGTGGGGTTGACTCATCTGTGGCAGCTGTGCTTTTGTCAAAAGCTATCGGAAAACAGTTAACGTGTGTGTTTGTAGATCATGGCTTGCTTCGAAAAAATGAAGGCGATGAGGTCGAGGCTGTTTTCGGACCTGACGGGGCGTATGATCTGAATTTCATCTGTGTGAATGCCGCTGACAGGTTTTATGAAAAGCTCAACGGTGTGAGCGAGCCTGAGAAAAAAAGAAAGATAATTGGCGAAGAATTTATAAGAGTATTCGAAGAAGAAGCAAAAAAAATAGGTGCTGTTGACTTCCTTGTGCAGGGGACTATTTATCCTGATGTCATCGAGTCGGGACTCGGAAAGTCAGCTACTATCAAGTCACATCATAATGTAGGAGGACTTCCCGACTATGTTGATTTCAAAGAGATAGTAGAGCCGCTTCGTTTGTTGTTTAAGGATGAGGTAAGGGCTGTGGGAAGAGAGCTTGGGATCCCCGAGTATCTGGTAAGCCGTCAACCTTTCCCGGGACCGGGACTTGGTATCCGTATCATCGGCGAGGTCACTGCTGATAAAGTAAAAATAGTTCAGGATGCTGACTTTATATATCGTGATGAGATTGCAAAAGCAGTTGAAAAATGGCGTGCAGGAGAGATGGATGGTGCGATAAAAGGTCAGCCGGACGCAGGTAAAAATGACAGCCTTACTATCGAAGAAATAAAAGAAATGAGAAAAGATAAAAATCCTGTGTGGTTACCCGACCAATACTTTGCGGCGCTCACCAATATGAAATCAGTTGGAGTTATGGGTGACGGCAGGACATATGATTTTGCGGTGGCACTTCGTGCTGTCGGAACAACAGACTTCATGACAGCGGATGCTATTCACCTTCCTTGGGAGGTACTTGATATCGTTACAAACCGAATTGTCAATGAGGTCAAGGGCGTAAACAGAGTAATGTATGATTGTACAAGTAAACCGCCCGGAACGATAGAG
>CAMVCQ010000086.1 GCA_947166015.1 uncultured Lachnospiraceae bacterium | reverse complement strand
TCAAGGAGGTCTCCCGCTCCTACAAGGAAGCCAAGATGGCGCTTGATGTGGGAAATATATTCTACAAGCATAGACTTGTGATCGCTTACAGCAATCTCGGCATCGGCAGACTCATCTACCAGCTTCCGCTGCCCCTTTGCAAGATGTTTATCTCAGAGATATTTGGCAGCGACGAGGTTCCGGAGTTCGACGAGGAAACGCTCTCGACGATCGGGAAATTTTTCGAGAACAACCTTAACGTTTCCAAGACCTCACGCGACCTGTACATTCACAGAAACACGCTTGTTTATCGTCTTGAGAAACTCGAGAAAATGACGAACCTCGACATATCAAATTTCGACAGCGCCATAACGCTCCAAATAGCGCTGATGGTCATAGAGTACATGAAATACCTGGATTCCATCAGTTGAAGCGGCCTTAAAACCATCAGACTTCAGCACATCAGAAACAAAAATGCTCCGACAGAGCAGATCACCGGAGAGTGAAAAAATGAATACAAAATCAATACCGATAATAGCGACCGAGCAACTCGGCATGACATACTCGACAGGAGTAGAAGCCCTGTACAATGTAAATATCAAAATCCAACGAGGCGAGTTTGTCTTCCTTGTGGGCAAAAGCGGCTCGGGCAAATCAACGTTTATCAAGCTTCTTTTGAAGGAACTCGACCCGACAGCCGGCAAAATCTATGTTGGCGGACGAAGCGTCACCAAGCTTTCACGGCGCGCGGTGAGCCTCTACAGGCGCAAGATCGGGGTTGTGTTTCAGGACTTCAGACTTCTCGAGGACAAAACAGTCTACGAAAACATTGCATTTGCGCAGAGGATAATAGGGATGCCCGGAAGGCAGATCAAGAAAAATGTCCCGATAATGCTTGATATGGTAGGCCTTGCAGGGCGCGAAAAATCATTCCCCAGCGAGCTATCCGGAGGCGAGCAGCAAAGAGTCGCTATCGCCAGGGCTCTCATCAATCAGCCTGCTATCCTACTCGCGGACGAGCCTACGGGAAACCTCGATCTGAAAACCGGAAAGGACATCATGGACCTTTTAAATGTCGTTAATTCACGTGGGACTACTGTTGTAGTTGTAACCCACAACGCTGATTTTGTATCCCAAATGAAAAAAAGAGTCATCCGACTTGATAACGGCAGAGTTGTTGAGGACGAAGCAGGAGGATGGGATTTGGCATTATGAAAAAGATATATGAAAAAACATACAGCATAAGGCAAGGCTTCACAGGACTAAAAAGGCACAAAATGTTTACTCTCGCTTCCATAGGAACGGTGAGCGCCTGTCTTTTTCTCTTTGGAATATTTTTCTTTATGCTCACGAATTTCGAAAACATCATCAGGCAAACAGAAACCTCAGTGGGTGTCACGGTATTTTTCAACGAAGGTGTCGGTGATGCCACGATAAAAACGATCGGCGAAGCGATAAAAGGGCGCAAAGAAGTAGATCACATGGAATTCGTCTCTGCCGAGGAGGCTTGGGAAAGATTCAAAAATGACAATTTCAAAGACTCTCCTGACCTCATCGAGAGCTTCGGCACGGACAATCCCCTGAAGGACTCCGCTTCATATGAGATATATCTGAAAAACATCTCCGATCAGGACTCGCTTGTCGCGTACATAGAGACTATATCAGGAGTGCGGTCGGTGCGTAGATCCGACGAGATCGCAGGAAATCTCTCCCGCATAAACAGCCTTGTTTCCATAGTATCCATCACTCTGATAGTGATACTTGTGCTTGTCTCGATATTTTTGATACACTCTGCGATAGCTACGGGCATCACCGTCAGAAAACGCGAGATTTACATAATGAGGCTGATGGGCGCGTCGGATTCATTTGTAAGGACTCCTTTTATAGTGGAGGGTATCACGATCGGTGCACTCGGCGCACTTATTCCGCTTGTAATACTGTTTTTTGCATACAATATAGTAGTCAGCTACATCTCCGGGAACTTCGCATTTTTTGCGGATGAGAGCTGGTTTTTGAGCAGAAACGATGTATTTTTGAAGCTCGCACCGATATCATTTGGTATAGGGATCGGAATCGGGTTATTTGGAAGTATCCTGACCGTTCGCAAAAATCTCCGCGTTGTGGCTATTTTTCTCGTAGCGAGCCTGCTCCTCGGAGCGACGCCGACCTCATATGCGGCAAAATCCAAGCTCGATCAGGAGATAAGCGAGGCAAAAGACCAGTCTGAGCAGGCGAAAAACAGGGTAGACAAGGTCAAACAGGACATAAAAGAAATGGAAAAAGACAAGTCCGACACTCTGAAATACATAAAAAAATTAGACAAAAGAATGGAAAAGATCAACGAAAGTATGATCGAGTACAACCTCAAAATAGACACGGTAAACGGTGACCTCGAGAAAACTCAAAAAGATCTCGACGCGGCGCAGGCCGTGGAGGACAAGCAATACGACACTATGAGCCTGCGCATCAAGTATATATATGAGCACGGGCGCGGCTCCTACCTGAACCTGATATTTTCATCACAGGACATCTCGCAGTTTCTGGGACGCGCGGAGTATGTTGAAAAAATAAGCGCATACGACAAGCGGATCTACTCGGAGTTTTTGGCAGGGAAAAAGATTATCGAGAAATTGAAAAATGAGATCTCAGCCAACCTGATGTCACTGAAAGGCTACAAGCTTGAAATGATGATCGAGCAGGATGAGCTCGAGGAGCTGAAAAAATCAAAAAAATCAAGGATAAAAGCTTTTGATGACAACATCAAGGAAACCTCCGAATCAAAGGCTATGTATGAAAAAGCTGCCGCAAAAGCCCAAGCTGAGGTAGAAAAGCTTTTGGCAAAAAAGCAGGCCGAAATAGCCGCAAGTGGTGATATCGGAAACACTGCAGGTAAGCTTCGTTGGCCACTGATGATCAAAGGTCGTCTGTCTTCGGGGTTTGGTCCGAGGAAATCCCCGACACCGGGAGCAAGCACTTTTCACAAAGGCATAGATATAGGTGCGGCGCAGACAACGCCCATAGTCGCGGCTGCATCAGGAAAAGTGATCACCGCCAGGTACAGTGCAACCGCCGGAAATTTTGTGATGATAGCGCATTCAAAATCTCTCTCAACCGCGTATATGCACTGCTGTAAGCTTGCTGTGAGCGAGGGAGACAAGGTAAAAAAAGGTGATGTCGTGGGCTATGTCGGCTCTACGGGAATATCAACCGGACCTCACCTTCATTTTTCAGTGATAAAAAACGGAACCTATGTGGATCCATTCAAATATGTAAAGCAACCCAAATGAAATGTAAGACAGGAGAAATAAATGTTTGGCAAAAAGAAAAACGCCGATGCTGATGCAATCGAAAACAGCAATGTTTCAGATACAAACGAAGCCGCGAACGAGACGGATGATGATAGATCAGATGACGATCTTAAATCAGAAAAGCAATTTACTTTCAAGGATACTCTTCGCCTCTATGTGACCGGGATTATCACCGGAATGCTTATCATCGCGCTCGTAAATATCATTTTTGACATTTTTGACTTTCATCCTTTTTCGAGGTTTACCGCTGCCGACCGCATTTACGACCGATCTCAGGAGGTTGAGGCCTACATAGATAAGTTTTATTGGAAATCCGACACCTCCGACGAGCAGTTTGCAGAGTCAGCCGCAAAAGGAATGGTCGCTGCGCTCGACGATCCTTTTTCTGTATATCTGACAAAAAATGAACTGGAAAACTCCGAGAAAAAACACAAAGGAGACTATGTCGGGATCGGGTGTACGATCGGTGCCGATCCGAAAAAAGAACACAGATACATCCTTTCTATAACCGAAGGAAAGCCCGCCGACAAAGCCGGGCTAAAAGAAAACGACGAGATAATCGCGATCGATGGCAATCCCGTAAAAGGCAAGGATATCGATTACATGATCGACAAAATCGCAGAAAAGACGGGCGTTACATACAAATTCACGGTACTCAGGGACGGAAAACAGCTTGATTTCGATGTCACAACGGAAAACATCGTAAATCAGTCCGTCAAATACAAAATGATCGAAAACAACATCGGATATATCAGCGTGTCGAACTTCGACGGCGAGTCCTCGAAACAGTTCAAATCAGCCGTTGATGCACTTGATAAGCGCAAGGCAAAAGCACTTATCATCGACCTGAGAAATAACGGCGGCGGCATCATGAGCGCATCTCTTGATATGCTCGACAGGCTCCTGCCCGCCGGACAACTGATAACCGAGACAAGAAAAGGCTACAAGGACACCATTTATAAATCAACAAACAAGGAAAAATACGACAATCCGATCGTGCTTTTGGTAAACCCGGGAACGGCAAGCGCTTCTGAGATTTTCGCCGGATGCCTACAGGACAGAGCCTCATCAAAGCTTGTCGGCGAAAAAACATACGGCAAAGGTATCGTCCAAACGCTTTTCCACATCTCAGAAAAACGCGGCGACGGGATCAAGCTCACTACGGGACAGTATCTCCTACCGAGTGGCAGGTCCATAAATGACAAAGGCCTCACACCCGACTACGAGGTGAAATTCACCGGCAAGGAGTCAGACTACGAAACCAAAAAAGACAATCAGCTGCAAAAAGCTATCGAGATCCTCTCGTGATCGATTTCAGGAAGTAATCAATCCGGAAATACTATAATAAAAAAAATATGGATACGCTAAATCAGCGTATCCATAACTTTTTAAATCGTTTTGGTACTATCCCTCATCAAAATGAGGCTCATCAATAATGTCTGACATTATTCTGATGAGTCATACCTTCCATCATAGGAGCATACTTCGCAATAACTTCCCCATAATGCTCAAGGGTTTTGTCAGGATATTTACCTGATGCCTTAGCCTGGTCAAACAGGCTGCAGATGTCATTAAAGTTGTCCCTTGCTGCATCCTTGTAGTTATTGGTCCTATTCAGCTCCAGCGACTCCAACAATACATCGATTGCTGCAATCTTCTTAGCTCCAAATAACCCCATACCAATCACTCTCCAATTTGCAGAATTCCTCTTTTTATACAGTTGACAGTTACATTTAAGTATGTATATCCTTTCCCCAAAAAACACACATACCCCTTGGAATTCTTATTGTAACATATTTTTCTACAAATATCTACTATTTTTTTAAAATTTTTAAAAAAAATTTCATTTTTTTTCGTAAATCGTCGATAAAGCCCGAAAAATCGTTGTTTTTTAATTTGAGAAAAATGGCATTTTTGTGGCAAAAACGGCTTCGGCGTCAGAAGTTCCTTCCGTTCCATCCCCAATCGGACACCTCACGGTAGGTCACATAGACCTTGTCACCCGGAATTCCAAGCTCTTCGTCAAGGATCCTGCAAACCTCAGCGCTCATGTTTGAGTACGCATCCGGTGATGCTTTGCCATAGAGACTGATCGCAACGTAGGCGCCTTTTTCAACCTTGTTTCCCGCAAAATACAGGTCATACTCATCGTCAAATCCTACCATCAGGAAGCTCTCTCCTTTTCCGAGGGTGCTGATAGCCTGACCGAATTTTGATTTAATAGCTTCTTTTTTCTCATCTGAAACTTTGACAGATATTTTTGAATCGATAAATGGCATTGTTTTGTTCCTTTCTTGAATATGTTTTTTTATCTTTTCGTATGTCGTAGATAAGCCGGATCACCGCGGCACCACGTATAATCAAATAAATTTTGCTTTTTCATTCTCCGGAAGATATTTTGCCAGTTCCTCCACAAGCTCATAAACCTTTGTGCCCGGTGCAATATCTGCCGGTGAAAGTTTCATATTATCCTCGATAATTCTTCGTGCATATCTCGATGCCAACTTAGGATTACCCTGATTCATTAAAATATCAAATGTCGCACTGTTGTTCTTTTGATATTTTCCTATTCCAAGTTTCCTATACTTCTCATTAAGAAAGCTGATATATTCGCTTCTATGGTTATTTGAAGTATAATAGGCAAAGTGAAGTAGAAACCAAAACTCAATGCATTCATTACTCCAGGCTGTGTGATATTGCAACAAAGGGTTATCCTTATTCAGCGATTCTGCTCGACTCACTACTCCATTAAAGTTCTCTGCCGGAAAGCTGTCTTTATCATACACGCACCATATCTGTCCTTTTTCAATATGGTTTTCTTTGATATATCTTTCAGCCAGGTTGATAACTCTCATGGTCTCTGCTCCGCAAGGTTCTATTTGAATCAAAACCATGTCTCTGTAGATTGGGTTATCTTCAATAAGCTTTTTGAATCCGCCAAAATAAAGAGGTTCCGTCTGCTCGCCTTCGCAAAAAACATAGTATCTGAATTCCTTCATCTCCAGATATTCTTGACGACGTTTTTTTCTCCAGTTCTCTGTTCCAACTTTTTTAGGCATTTACAACACTCCAATCTATAATTCTTCTCAGGTACGGATCTGCGCCATATTTGCCTTCCAGATACTGTTTATCATATTTTGCATCCTTTCGGACGACCTCTCCATTTCCTGTCTTGAATTCAACAAGCGAATACAGTTTCGAATTTTGATTATTTCCTTTTGCAACAAACCATATTTCATCTCTTCTAAAGACTTCATTATTCATCGTAGAAAGATCATGCGACGTAAATATCAGTTGCGCTCCGTGTTTATTGATTGTCATATTGTTGTATAACATGATCACATACTTTAAAAGTACTGGATGGATTTTAGCGTCCAGTTCATCAATTACCAGTGTCGTGCCAAGAACAAGACTATTAGCTATGAACGGGAGCAGACCAAATAATTTTTTGGTTCCACTTGATTCCTCTGACAAAGTAAGCTCTGCTGTGAATCCGTCAACAACATGCTGCGTAAAGACTTCAATTCGACCATTCTCTCTTTCTTCAACTCTGAAGTTTTCAATATTAAGATCCATTTCTCTGATCATATCTAATACAAGCTGCTTTACCTCTTCTGAAGATGCAATTGCCATCCGTAATTCTTCAAAGGGATTTCCATAATTAAGAAAGTCTATTCCATCTTCAAACCAGTTCATGACATCAGCTACAACAGCATTATCCATATAGGTAATACCCAGATAGGAAA
>CAMVCQ010000085.1 GCA_947166015.1 uncultured Lachnospiraceae bacterium | reverse complement strand
CGTCACAAACAGCCGTGTGAAAAATCAGCATATCAATGTGATTTTTCACACTAATCTCCATTCTTTATTATTTTTACTGATGCTTCTGTTTCTTTTTCTGTAATTTGATCGACAATAAAGCGCTTAACCATTACAGAATATCATTCGTCTTCCGACTTGTCAAGGGTTGTTTATTATTGAGATATGCAATTCTAAAGTCCTGAAACTTATACATTTCAAATACCTCAGTGAAAAACGATCCAATCCTATTATAAAAAAATGTGGAAATCGAAAAAAAAATGTGATATAATCGTCTTTACATAGGGCAGATGCTATTTTAAGGAGGTAAAAAAAATGGCAAAGATTTACGAAGGAACACTTGAACTGATCGGAAACACACCGATAGTTCACACAAAAAACATCGAGCAGGAGCTCGGCTTAAACGCTACACTTCTTGTCAAACTTGAGTATCTCAATCCGGCAGGAAGTGTCAAAGATCGTATCGCAAAAGCGATGATCGAAGACGCAGAGGCATCAGGCAAGCTGAAAAAAGGCTCTGTTATCATCGAGCCGACCAGTGGAAACACCGGGATCGGTCTTGCAGCGATCGCAGCCGCAAAAGGCTATCGTATCATCCTGACAATGCCTGAGACTATGAGTGTTGAGAGAAGAAACATCCTCAAGTCTTATGGTGCGGAGATCGTACTGACAGATGGTTCCAAAGGTATGAAGGGCGCTATCGCAAAGGCCAACGAACTTGCTGAAGAAATCGCCGACAGCTTCATTCCAGGCCAGTTTGTAAATCCTGCAAACCCGGCTATCCACAAGAAAACAACCGGTCCTGAGATCTGGAATGACACTGATGGCGCAGTTGACATTTTTGTTGCGGGTGTTGGAACCGGCGGAACGATAACAGGCACGGGAGAGTACCTCAAAGAGCAAAAATCTTCCGTAAAGGTTGTTGCTGTAGAGCCGGCTGATTCTCCTGTTTTGTCTCAGGGAAATGCAGGCGCTCACAAAATCCAGGGAATAGGCGCAGGCTTTGTTCCGGATGTGCTGAACACAGATGTTTATGATGAGGTTATCACCTCATCAAACGAAGACGCTTTTGCAACTGCTAAGCTTTTGGCCAAAAAAGAGGGAATCTCCGTTGGTATTTCCTCCGGAGCAGCCTTGCATGTAGCTATCGAGCTTGCAAAAAGAGAAGAAAACGCCGGTAAAACTATAGTTGCGCTTCTTCCTGACAGCTCAGACAGATATTATTCAACGGATCTTTTTGGAGAGTAAAAATGACAAAAGAATTAGAGGCACTTTTTTCTGTAGGCGAACAGTTCGAAAGCAGATACAAAAATGAAGAGCTTTTGAGAGGTCGAGAGGGCTTTAGTCTGCCAAACAGAAGTATCATTATCCGCATCTTGAAGGAAACCAGAAAAATAATGTTTCCGGGGTATTTTTTTGATGAAGGTATGACTGTCGGTGATGTGAAAAATAATCCCGAGTACAGACTTCATCACATCGGAGGACTTTTGTCCACTCAGGTTTTAAACGCGATCAGCTATTCCGAGAAAAAACAATGCGACCCGGACAGAGCAAGCAAACTGACCTACGATGTCATAGAAGAGTTCCCAAAAATTCAGGATTTGCTTTTGAAGGATGTTGAAGCCGGATTTGACGGCGACCCAGCTGCACAGACAAAGGAAAATGTGATCATTTCATATCCCGGTTTATATGCTATTTTCGTGTACAGAGTAGCGCATGAGTTGTATGTCCGTGACATTCCATATATCCCAAGGATAATGACAGAGTTTGCTCATTCAAGAACCGGTATTGATATCAATGCCGGCGCAAAGATTGGAGAATACTTCTTCATCGATCACGGTACAGGTGTTGTTATCGGTGAAACCACAGAGATTGGTGATCATGTGAAAATCTATCAGGGTGTGACACTCGGAGCTCTTTCTACACGAAAAGGTCAGGGCTTAGCAGGCGTGAAAAGACATCCTACCATCGAAGACAATGTCACTATTTATGCTAATTCGACTATCCTTGGCGGCGAGACCGTGATTGGGCACGATTCTGTTATAAGCGGTAACACTTTTATCGTCAAGACCGTGCCTGCTGAAACCAAAGCCAGCAATGAGTTGCCTCAGGTCAGATATGCACCGCAGTATGATGTCCCGTTCTACGGCGACAACATCTAATGGGCAGCTGATATGATTATTTGGTAGTAATTATAAATAGGGAGTTCAAGTGTAAAAAATCCAACGCGACTCTATGGAACCGCTATCCTCCGAACTAACTGCTAACTACGACTAAGCGCGTGAGATATTCACGGCACGATTTGTTCTTATCTCACGCGCCAAGTCTTCGTAAGCAGTGGATTTCGTCAGGCGGTCCCGAATCGCCGCTTATGGAAGTTTTACACTCGAACTCCCTTATTAAATAATTAGCCACTATGATTATTTAAGTATCAGACTGATTTCGATTTTAGGTTAACTGCTTTTGTACGAGGGGGTTCGCTCGCCGCTGGTATGCGATGAGGTTTTTTCGAATCGGATACCACTGCGTGCGAGAATGAGTGCAAACGACCCCGAGTAAAAGCAGTTAACTAAAATCGATTAGCAAGTATACTACTAAATAATCATATCAGAAGCTGCCACCACCACTTGAATGGCTGCCGCCGCCTCCGCCACCACCACTACTCGAGCTTGAGCTCTTTTTGGTTCGGCTGACATTTTTGTACAGGAACATATCATTACTCTGCGTCACATGCATACTACCCGGAACAACATAATTAGCTGCACCGTGACTATACTTGACAGACTTGAGCTGCCCTCTCAGACACAATGCCACGATAAGTCCGACTACAAGTCCTATTCCCAGAGAAATCAGGATTCTGATCGGAAAATCAAACGGTTTTCTGTAGGATTTTCCGTCAGCATTAAGCTGCAGACATCTGGTAGTTTCCTCAGCGAAGAATTGGATACCTCCAACAAAGTTCTGAGATTTGAACATTTTGTTGAGCTTCTCAGTCATGTAGTCGATAGCTTCGTTCGGAACCGCCGACTGGCCTTTTCCGTATCCAACTATCTGATACTTGCCGTGCATATCGTCTCCGACAGCAAGGAGCATCAGCACAGTATCCTGAGAATACCCATACTGCTGATATACATTGACTGCAGACGCATCCATGTCGTTGAGATTCAAAACATCGCCGGGATCCATTACAACAACTGCAACATCACAGCTGTATGTATCTCCAACCTTCTGAAGCTGTTCACTCAATGAATTATAAGTACTTGAATCAGCTTCTGCCACGCGTCCCGTGTAGTCAACAAACGGAAGTGCATACTGATCATCATAAGCAAGCATCGCCTTGCCCGGCAGCATTGAAAGCACCATACAAAGGAGCAGGGCAAAAATACTCAAACGTTTTTTCATTTTTCCGTCTCCTTTCTATATCAAAGCTTCCAAAGCAGGAACTGAACAAGGAAGGCGAGGCCTCCCACACCTACTGTTACACCAAAAAGCCAAGCTAAAAATGCACTGACCTTCATAGGAAGATTTCCAACAAATTTTCCGGTCTGACCATTCATTGCGAAAAGGAATTTTTCATCCTTCCAAGTCGTATTGAGGATCCATACCGGATACATCGCATAGTTGATCTTACCATTATCAAGGTTGACAGTTGATGACTCAGCAACTACAGTATCGTATCCGACTACGGTATCTCTGAACGCATCCTCTGTACTCTGTTTAACACGCTCGTTTGCACGAGGGGTACAATCTTCCGCAGTTACATCATATCTGTCCGCCAGATATCCCGCCATATACGCCGTCTGGAAATCTGTCATATCAGCAACATCAAACGGCTCAATCGACTCCATAAGGTCATTGGGCATAGCCTCGGATCCGTCAACCGGCACGCGCTCGAAAGCGATATCTCCGGCTCTTGTCGCCATATAATGGCTTGTTTCCGTATAATCATAGCTCGAGTCACTCCAATGACGAGTTCTGGTCATACGGTAGCGGATAAATGCGTCCGCATGCGTATCAAAAAGCCAAAAAGGAACATACAGACCTTTGACCTCATCAATATGATTCTCTGTTTTGAACGCCTTTGGAAGAAGCAGTTTTCCTTTCAGATGCTTAGCCAGGTTTTCTTTTGCCTGTTTTTTGTCATACTTAAACGGAATGATAAAGTTGGGCTTAAGGTCACCTGAAAACTGTCCTTTCATAACCACAGGATTGTCACAGTAAGGACACGTGGTAGCTCCGAGGGTTTCGTCTCCGACAACCTCACCACCGCAGGACTGGCACACATAAACGCGCATTCCTTCAGCTTCACCTTCAGTCCACTCTTCAGTAGCCTGATTGTTCCACTGCATATTGTCTTCGGCGTCCTGATTCAAGGCTTCATCAAAGCCCTTGAGCGTCTCCACATCAAATTCATTGTCGCAGTAGGGACATTTCATTTTTTGAAGGGAGCTGTCAAATGTTATCGCACCCCCACAACAGGGGCACTTGTAATCCAAAAGATCACTCATATGAAATTCTCCTATTCAGATTATTGTTGAATATCGTTTGCATCAAAAACATCACCGCACTCAGGGCAGAACTTCGGCGGATTGTGTGGATCCGGCGGAGTCCATCCGCACTTGTCACATTTGTACAAAGGTGCGCCTGCCGGCTTCGGCTTGCCGCAGTTCTGACAGAATTTGCCCTGGTTTACAGCGCCACATTCACAAGTCCAGCCCTCTGCTGCAGGAGCTGCCTGCTGCTGTACCGGCTGCTGTTGCATAGGCTGTCCACCCATTGGCTGACCGCCCATCGGCTGTTGCTGCTGACCTGCCATCTGGAAAAATCCCTGAGCATTAGCTGCGCCACCCATAGCGCCTGCCATACCCATTCCCATGAAGCCTGCCATAGCTCCGTTTGGATTTGAAGCAGCGGATCTCATAGCGTCTGCCTGAGCTCCGACCAAAGCTGCACCTGCCATACTTGGATCGCGGTACATACCACTTGTCTGAGCCTGGCTGAGTTTTGCCTGATCCTCCTCGGTAAGAGTGATCGGATTCATACCGATAGAAACGATAGTGATTCCGCGTTTTTCCATCCAATCAGCAGAAAGCTCTGTATTCATTGCCTCTACAAGCTCTTTTTTGTGAAGAGGAATCTCACTCGGTCTGACCTGCATTGCGGAAATCTGCGCAAGCGCAGGAGCCAAAGCGTCGATAAACTCTGTTTTCATCTGCTTATCAAGCTCATCTCTTGTATAGCTCTCAGCAACATTACTTGCTATTTTTGTATAGAAAACGATAGGATCAGCAATCTTATAAGAGTAAACACCATTGCATCTGATAGTCAGATCCACATCAAATCCGATGTTTCTGTCAACCACACGGAACGGAATCGGATTTGCTGTTCCAAATTTGTTCTCGAGAATCTCTTTTGTGTTGATGTAGTAAACTCTCTGATCACGCCCGGTATCACCACCATAAGTAAAACGTTTACCCATTGTCTTGAAAGTCTCAATGATTGATTTTCCAAGAGGTCCCTCAAAAATTGTCGGCTCTTTGGAACTGTCATAAGTAAACTCTCCCGGCTCAGCACAGATCTCTACAACCTGTCCCTGATCAACGATCAGCATACACTGTCCGTCCGCAACCGCGATTCCGGAACCATTTGTGATCACATTGTCGTGACCTTTTGTGTTTGAGGTACGACCGTTTTGCTGCTTGACACCTCTGACCATCAGAGTGTCTTTGTCCATGGAATCACAAGTGAAAAACTCTTTCCACTGATCCGCCAATGTCCCTCCTGCCGCGCCAAGCGCTGCCTTGATAAGACCCATATTTTCCTCCTATTCCGAAGCGTAAAGATTTTTGATAAACCGCTTGCGACGCTCCCACACAAACAGCATTTTTAATTAGTTACTATTATGAAAAATGTCCCGACAGACATCAATCTTTTTCAGCTTCTTTTTTGTAGGAATCCTTAAGCAGATCGGCCTTGTCATCCTTAAGCTTATTTACTATTGCCTTGAGAGCTTTGAATCTCTTCGGGCAATGAACCTTGATAACCTTGATGGCTGAAGATCTACCAAGCCAGTTTGCTTTTTTATCCTTCAAAATATCAACCATGACTTTGTATATTTCATCAGGATCATAGTACTTTGCTTTCTTCTTCCAATCGTCGAATTTTTCTTCTGCTATGTCATCAAACGAACCAACTGTTGTCCAGTATGGCTGCTCGTCGGATCTCGGTTTTTTCTTGAGATAGTCCATAGTCATCTTGTAAGCTTTTTTGTTTGTATTTTTGTGGAACGGATAATCATACCACATTGTTACAAGCGACTTGATCGCATCGGCCTGAAGATTCTGCTTGGAGTCATCCTTGAGAATTTTTGACAACGGTTTCAAAACAGCATTGTCAGTGAGCTTTCCGCAAGATCCAACCGCAGCCTTCTGAACCGATTCGTTTTCATCGTCCATCATAGCAATGATCTTGTCTACAGTTCCTGCAACGCCTTTGCTCCAGCTGTTTCCGATGGCAAATGCTGCCTGAACTCTGATTTTCGGGTTCTCATGATCTGCCATTTTGAAAACAAAGCTTGCAATATCCGCATCTGTTTTCATTTCGTTTGAAAGAGCCTTTGTTGCATTCCAAAGAACATAATCATCCGTTTCATTTGCAATAAGAGTTTTTGCACTCGCAAGACTCGTATCTGACACTCCGAAAAGTGAGCTTACCTGTGATATCCCATATCCTCGAACCTGAGGTGAACTGCTTGCCAGAAGGTCATCGAGATACTCCGAAAGCTTCGGCACAGCTGAGCCATCCAATGTTCTGATAGCTTCATTTGTTATGTTTTCAGCCAACCCCATAGAATAAGCGTCATCCTCGTTGTCCTCAATATCAACAAACCCCAATGTGGATATCAGATTTACATATTCATCTTTGGTTACGGCTGTTTTATCCTTGATAAGTGTGTTTATCAGCTCGTCCGCTGACATTTTTGAATACTGCTCTTTTGTCACTCCTGCAACCGAATCAGCCGATGCTTCACCTTCGATACTCTCCGCTGCTCCTCCGCTTGCAGCATCCTGCTTTGTCTCTGTTTGCTTTTGAGCACCTGTCTGCTCATTTTTCGGGG
>CAMVCQ010000084.1 GCA_947166015.1 uncultured Lachnospiraceae bacterium | reverse complement strand
CTAATTCATAAAAAACTTGAATTTTTATTTGCGTTTTTGTATAATATGTCTTATGAAAACGAAGAATAAAGACATAATGCTATACGTAACCACCGCCTATATGGTGTTTTTGAGCATATACACTCTGGGCTTGAGGATCAGTCTTTGGGCTACCGGATGGGATATGATCTACTCCTGGTGCAGGGTTTTTTATCTGTATGGGATATCCATATTGGGCTGTGGAGTGCTTGGCGTACTACTCATTATCAAAGGAAGAAAGATCATACTTAAGCCGGATGTATTGCTTTTGGCGGGACTCATCCTCTGGCTCTGTATCAGTGCCGTGTTTAATTCGGACCTGGGGCTAAAAGAAAACATCTCCGGTGTAGCGGATATCGCGGTGACTGTGGTAGCATTCTATCTGGTCGGACGGATATACGGCGGAGACAAGCTTATATTTATCCTGAAAAGAGTGATGCTTTTTGCAATCCCGGTATGGAGCGTGGGCTGCATAGTTTCACTTGGGATGTATCTGTCGAATTACAACGGATACTACAAGTTCAACGGATTTTTGAGAGCCTCAAGACAGGGAATTATGGAAGGCAGGCTGTTTGGATGCTTTTCTGATCCGAATTATGCCGCGATGATCTCCTGTCTGCTTATCGCCGTTATGGTGTATATGCTGAGACTTGATTTTCTCAAAAACAGAAAAGGCTTTGTCGGAGCAGCATTAAGGGTGTACTTCAAAACAGGCATAGGGCTTAGCGCTCTCTATATCGCATTGTCCGGGTCAAGATCGACGCTTGTGGCGATGACTGTTACCTGTGTTGTCACGATGTTTGTATATACATTCAAAAAAAGAGCTGACGGCGAGGAAAAGGATCGTTTCGGAACGATAAAAGGAAATGCTCTGTGGGTTTACTTTTCAAGGATATTTGCTGCATGCTTTTTGCTGATCGCAGTAAACTACGCTGCTTTGTATGGAATGCAGGGCGTGGGATATCTGGTGGCACCGGACAGAGATATGAGTGTTGAGTTTGAGCGAGATGATGTGACTGCGGAAAATATCTCGAATTCGAGATTTCAGATATGGATGGATTATATGACGCTGGTGAAAGATCGTCCGGTGACGGGGCTTTCGTCAAGGGGAGCCCTTGTTTACGCGAGAAGGCTCGATCCTACAAGCTACCTTTCGACGATGGGATACAATCCTCACAGTATGTTTGTGCAGATGTGTGTCCAGGGCGGTATCGTAGGAATACTGATCATGCTGGCATTTTTGATAAGGGCATTTGTACAGATAGTCAAGCTGATCAGGACAAAAAAAATCAGTGCTTATACGATCCTTATGATCGCTCTTATATGCATCCACGGAGTTTACTGCGTGTTTAATGTGGGGATATTTATCACTCCATGTGTGGAGGCTATGCTCGCGTGGGTGGCACTCGGAAGTCTCGAAAAAAGCAGTATCGAGGCGGCGGGTGAAAAAAGCGGAGGTGAGAAGGCTTGATATCTGTCATCATTCCGGTTTACAATTCCGAAAAATACCTGCACGCCTGCATAGACAGCGTTCTTGCCCAGACATACAAGGATTTTGAGTTGCTTTTGGTTGACGACGGGTCTACCGATAGAAGCGGCGAGATATGTGATGAATACGAAAAAAATGACCCGAGAGTAAAAGTATTTCATATAGAAAACTCCGGTTCTTCGGCAGCCAGAAACTATGGCATTGATCGTGCAAAGGGCGATTATCTGGGATTTATTGACAGCGATGATGAGATAGAGCCTGATATGTATGAGTTTTTATACGAGCTGCTCAAAAAAGAAAACGCGGATATGTCGATGTGCGGCCTGGCCGATATATACGGTGGCAAGGTTGTCAATCCGGTCTCGGAGCCAGTGTACAAGGTGATGAACGACAGCGAGTCGATAAGGACGGTTTTTGAGGCAAAGCTCACCTCGGTAACGCCTGTAAACAAACTATACAAAAAAGAGCTTTTTGAGGGCGTGAGATATCCGGTAGGAGAGGATTCAGGAGAGGATGCGTCGATCATCATCGACCTTTTGTCAAAGTGTAAAAAAACCGTTCTTGACAACACACAAAAATACAAATACATCCACAGGGTGGGAAGTATAACCACAAGGCAGTTTACGCCAAAGGACTTAAGTGTCATACGGGCGTACAAAAAGAATTTCGGTCTTATCGAGGCAAACTATCCGGAACTTATGGATGTTGCGGGGATGAGACTTTGCTGGGCTTACTTTTTTGTGTTGGACAAGCTGTTGCTGTGCGAGAACAGAAAAAAATACAAAAAAATAGAAAAAAAACTCGTTGCATTTTTGAGAAAAAACACCGGGTTTATATTGAAGGATAAAAGCTTTAATTCTACCAGAAAAACAGCGATGCTTGCGCTCAAAGTATCGGTAACTGCGTATAAAGGGTTTGTTTTGCTCAAGGAGAGCAAAAAGGTTAAGCAGTGAAGTCGGTTTTTTATTGTTGTTTTTTGTGTACCGGCGATTTATATTCTGTAAAAAAATAGAGGATAAAAATGTCAAAGTTTTCAAGATATGTGGAGACCGGAAAGGCCTCAGTAGTTTTTAGGATACTTTTGGTTGTTTGGGATATCATCTGCATAAATATGTGCTCTTTTCTTGCACTTATGATGCGATACGACCTTAGCTTTTGGCGTGTAAAAATAGCAGGGATAACAACAGAGTATCCGCAGGGTTATCTGCAGACTATCATTGATCTGGCATTGATAAATACCATCATAACGATGGTGGTTTTTGCTGTGTTTAAGCTGTATCACAGCTTGTGGAGATATGCCGGGATCAATGAATTTTTAAATGTTATTTTTGCGTGTATAGTATCGGGAGTTCTTCATTTCCTTACAGTTTTCGGTACATATCATCAGCTTCCGAGATCTTATTTTGTTATCTATATTCTTTTATTGTTTATATTTACCATTGCGATCAGATTTTCATACAGGGTCATCAGGCTTTTGTACCGGTCAAAAACTCATGGACTCGGCGCGTACAATACGCTTATTGTGGGGGCCGGTGAGGCCTGCAATATGATCATCGGAGAGCTTATAGGAAGCGATTATCTTGATGCAAATATATGCGGAGTCATAGATGACGACAAATCAAAACATGGTACATATATCAGGGGAATAAAAGTTATCGGCGGCAGGGACAAGATCGTAGAAGCCGTGGAACAGTATGAGATAAATGAGATCATTATAGCAATGCCGTCCGCACCGAAAAAAGATATCAGTGAGATACTTCATATATGTCAGCAAACAAGGGCGGCGCTCAAAATCCTTCCGGGGATGTACCAGTTTGTAAACGGAGAGGCGGCGGTTGAAAAGCTACGTCCGGTACAGATCGAAGACCTGCTTGGAAGAGAGCCTGTAAAGATAGATCTGGATTCTGTTATGGGATATATCAAAGGCAAGGTTGTTTTGGTAACGGGAGGCGGAGGCTCGATAGGAAGCGAGCTCTGCAGGCAGATCGCCATGCGCAGTCCCAAGATGCTGATCATTTTTGATATATATGAGAATAACGCCTACGATATCGAACAGGAATTGAAAAGAGAGTATCCGGCTCTGCACTTGGAGGTTTTGATCGGGTCGGTGAGAAATACTTCCAGGATAGAGGATGTATTTGAAAAATTCAGACCTGATATCGTCTACCATGCGGCGGCACACAAACACGTTCCGCTTATGGAGGACAGTCCAAATGAGGCTGTAAAAAACAATGTTTTCGGTACATACAAAACTGCACTTGCAGCAGATAAGTACGGCACAAAAAGGTTTGTGCTCATCTCTACGGACAAAGCTGTGAACCCGACAAATATAATGGGTGCAAGTAAAAGAATCTGTGAGATGATAATCCAGGAATTAAACAACAGATCATCGACGGAATTTGTTGCGGTCAGATTTGGAAATGTATTGGGATCAAATGGTTCTGTTATCCCTCTTTTCAAAAAGCAGATAGAGGCAGGTGGTCCTGTTACCGTCACGGATAAAAGGATAATCAGATACTTTATGACGATACCGGAGGCGGTTTCGCTTGTGCTTGAGGCCGGAGCTATCGCAAAAGGTGGAGAGATATTTGTCCTCGATATGGGAAATCCCGTAAAAATTGATGATCTTGCAAGGAATCTGATCAAGCTTTCCGGATATGAGCCGGATGAGGATATAGAAATAGTTTATACCGGACTCAGACCGGGAGAAAAGCTGTATGAGGAAATGCTCATGGATGAAGAGGGCCTTCAGGAAACTTCAAACAGTCTGATCCATATAGGTCATCCTCTGGTGTTTGACGGCGAGGAGTTTTTGGGCAAGCTTACAAAGCTATATGATGCGGCTTATGACGAGAGCGCGGATATAAGGGAAAGAGTAGCCGATATGGTCCCGACATATACTATCAAAGAAGAGGATAAGTACAGAGACAGAACTCACATAGATGAAAAATACAAAAAAGGCTTTGACGAAAAAGACTGATGGATACGTTGATCGATCCAATGTATCCTTGATGTTTGAATGATCCGCTAAGCAGAGATGTTTCGTAAGGAATATATAACAGGGTAATAATGATGATAATGAAATTGTTTTTGATCTTGGCCGGGTGGGCATTTTTTCTGATATGCTCGCCCGTATCGCTTATATACCTGATCGGTGTGACTTGTTTTTCATATATCATTGGAATTAAACTTGAAAAAAATGCGAATACAGACGCCGCACTCGGTACAAAAAAAGCAAAGCATTTATTCATTTTTACGGTTATTTTGCTTGTTGCTATCCTGGTTCTGTTTAAGTATGTTTTTTATTTTACTTTTGATTCTATAGTTATTCCTTTGGGGCTATCTTATTATTCATTTATGGTCATCGGTTATCTGACTGAAGTTTACAGAAGAAAAGAAAAAGCGGAAAAAGATCTGATAAACTATGCACTCTTTGTAGGATTTTTCCCGCAGGTAACAGCCGGACCTATAGGCAGAAGCAAAGAGCTTTTGAAGCAGTATAATGATAAAATAAAAATAACTCCCGATGATATCAAAACCGGTCTTTATATGATAGCATTCGGGGTTATGCAAAAGTTTATCGCAGCAGACAATATCAGGCTGATGGTTGACAAAAACCTCTCAAACGGAGCGGAGGGGTTGACTACAATACTGATGATGCTTTGTTATTCATTTGTGATATACTTTGATTTTGCGGGGTATTCACTGATAGCGATAGGAACGGGAAGGTGCTTTGGGATTAAGCTTATGGACAACTTCCACGCTCCTTACCTTGCGACATCGGTTGCTGATTTTTGGAGAAGGTGGCATATATCATTATCAACATGGTTTAGGGATTATGTGTATATACCACTCGGCGGAAATCGCAAAGGAAAGCTTAGAAGAGATATCAATACAATGATCGTATTTATCCTGAGCGGAGCCTGGCATGGTAGTCTGATAGGGTACTGGATATGGGGCGGTATCCACGGTGTATATCTCGTTGTTGAAAAACGAATGAAGGATATTTTTGCCGGTCGTAAAACAACTGATAAAAACAAAAAAAATGATCCGAATAATGAAAATAATAAAAGTGAAACCGGCAGCAGTAATGTAAGCAGAAGGACAGTAAATAATAGTTATTGTATAAAAAATTTTGTAAAAAATAATGCAAAAAGATTGGTTGTATTTATACTTGTTTCATTTGCATGGGTGCCGTTTTACGCAGGTGGTCTTGCAAAAACAATAGGCACGTATGCCACTATGCTCAAGCCTGACCTTGAAAAGTTCAAAGACGGACTGCTTTCGGGATTTGGTATGCACAAAGAAACATGCATCATCTGTCTGGTCATTTTTGTGCTGACTGTGGCAGTGAGTTTGTACCAGGAAAGACATAAATATATGCTTTTTGAAAAGCTCTCTAAGTATGGGATCGGACTTTTTGCTTTCGGAGTTGTTGTGTATACGGTTGTACTGCTTGTGGGCGTGTACGGGTCTGAGTACGACGCGTCGACATTTATATACGGAGGATTTTGACGGCGTATGGCTAAAAAATGGATTTCGCTCATTTTTGGAATACTGTTATTTGCCGGTGTTTGCGTATGTGTCACGGTGTGGCTTACGCGAGTGTGTATTCCGTATACGGCGAAAGCGGACAAGATAGAAAAAACGCTGAACTCAGATGATGAGGATATAGATCAGGTGGATGTGTGCCTGATAGGCGGAAGTCACGGACTCAATGCGTTTAATCCGTCCGCTATGTGGGATGAGAAGCATATAAAAGCGTATAATTTTTGCTATGCGGGTGAGACGATACCGATGTCAAGGGTGTACCTTGAGCAGCTTTACAAAAAAAGAAGCTTTGATTTGGTGGTCATAGATGCTTACTACGCGGGAATCGATGATGTCTACTTCGGCGAAAAAGATTATGCGTTTGACATCGGAAACAAGATGAATCCGGATATGGAGCTATTTGGATATGTAAAAAAGCATGTGAGTGAGGATGTGAGAAACGATTATTATTTTCCTCTGAACAGATATCATTCGAGATGGCGTGAACTTGACGGCAAAGACATACTTCGTGAGCCGGATACATCGGATGATTATCTGTTGGGCGGAGATTATCACTATGATATAAATGCCGGAAACGAGGTGTATTTCGGCAGATGGACTGACAGCGGGATGAGTCTGGCACTAAAAGATGATACTGAAGAGGAACGGAAAAAGATCACACCGCTTGCCAAAAGCCACCGCTCGCAGGTGCTTCTCGTGGATATTCCGAGAAATTATAACGACTGTCTGGCACCTGCAAAATGGATGCCCGACGAGTTTGCGGTTGCAAACAGAGTCCGTGAGATAGCGAAGGAAGAAGGAGTGACGTTCCTTCAATACACCTACAAAGAATTGTATGATATGGGTTTTTATCCTGAAAAACATATGTATAACAAAGGCCATATGAATATATGGGGGAGCGAGGTTTACTCGCGGCAGCTGGCGCGGTATATAGCTGATAACTTCGATGTGCCGGTTTATAAGAATGATTCTTTGTGGGAGAGGTATTATCGCGTATATTCAGCGCAGCTTGCTAAGAATAATTTTTAATGATAATTTAGTAGTGATTTATTCGATTTTGATTAACTGCTTTTACTCGGGGATCCACTCGCGTCTTGCGGAAACATCGCGTTGCAC
>CAMVCQ010000083.1 GCA_947166015.1 uncultured Lachnospiraceae bacterium | reverse complement strand
GGAGTTCAAACGTGTGCTCTTCCGATCTGACTCACAGGTGAGGGGAAGCTTTCTTTTGTTAAGCTTATTTGCGATGCTCTCGGGTGTTTTGATCCTGGTCTCTATAAACTCGATAGGATTTCTTTTTCTGGTCACTGAAAGCTCGTCGTTTAGTACCTGAAGCTTTGTTTTGACCTCGCGGATAGCACCCGAGTACATCATCATCATGCGATCGAACTCGACATTGTCTATATTTGCGTTGCCGAAAATATGCCCAGAATCAACCGGGATTTCGGCACGGTCCATATGTGATGTAAGGAAGTTATCGTTCATATATCTCTCCTGCTATCATCATGATTTTTTGTTGAAGTTTATAAGGCACCCCTTGAGGATGATCTCTCTCTCGTGATCTGTAAGCGCGCCCAAGCGAAGCGTGATCTCTTTTACATCATCCTTGATCACATAGGCTTTTACCTCATCGATCTTTTCAGATATTGCTTTTTTGATATCTTTTACGAAAATGTAATCTCCGAGATCGAAATTAAGCTCATCATCAAATACAAATGGGAGCATCCCCCAGTTTATGAGGTTTGAGCGATATCTTTTGGTTGCATATTCCCTGGAGATGTTTGCAAGACCACCAAGCACTCTCTGGCAGCTTGCAGCCTGCTCTCTCGCCGAACCGTCACCCGGTTTTACGGCAAAAATGACCGAACCGACCTCAGTATCCTCAGGCTTGGCATCGGATATGCCGGAGATTTTGTCATATACATTTTTGAGCTCTGCGTCAGCATCAAAAACACTGTTGCCTGCTATCCTTGCTTCCTCTACGGAGCGAACTTCTTTGGCTCTGCCCACATAAGCAGGATCTTTTCTTGAAAGTGTAAACTCTGCAAGTCCCAATGGGTTTGATCTGTAGGATGATGTCTCACCCGACGGGATAAGCTCATCTGTAGTTGTTACCGGATCGTGTATCATCGATACAACCTTCAAAAGCACATTGTCCGTAAGCGGATACATTTTAGGCCAATCAACGATATTTGGTCCGAATTTGATCTCAACTGACGGATCTGCTTTGCCAATGCCGTTAAACACACGATTATCATAAATTGATTTGTCAAAGAAATATTTTGGTTTAGTAAAGTTAACGTCAATATCAGTAGCTGCAGTAAGAATTCCTTTGTTTGCAGCTGTTGCAGCGATAGAACGGGCATCCATAAGTGCAACTGAAGAAATCTGTCCGTCAGTAACCTTTGACCCCTCGCGGTTCGGGAAGTTTCTGGTCGAATGTCTGATACTGAGGCCTTTGTTCGACGGAACATCTCCTGCGCCAAAGCAAGGTCCGCAAAATGCGGTTCTTACGGTAGCGCCGGCAGCCATGAATTCTGCTATCGTTCCATTTTTCACAAGCTCCATCATAACAGGCTGTGATGCAGGGTATATACTCAACGAGAACTCGTCAGAGCCGATATTTTTGCCCTTGAGGATGTCAGCTGCGTCACAAAGGTTCTCAAATCCACCGCCGGCACATCCGGCGATAACTCCCTGTTCTACCTGAAGCTTTCCGTTTACGATCTTGTTGGTAAGCTTGTATTCGATATTGTTGTTATCAAGGCTTACAAGCGCTTTTTTCTCGACATCACGAAGGATATCCTCGAGATTTGAATTGAGTTCGTCTATCGTGTAGGTGTTGCTTGGATGGAACGGCATAGCGATCATAGGCTTGATCTGTGAAAGGTCAACCTCTACGACACCGTCATAGTAAGCAACAGGAGCCGGCTTAAGCTCAGCGTAATCATTTACTCTGCCGTGGATATCATAGAAATCCTT
Source organism: uncultured Lachnospiraceae bacterium (assembly GCA_947166015.1). GTDB lineage: Bacteria > Bacillota > Clostridia > Lachnospirales > Lachnospiraceae > Eubacterium_F. Next base: position 5,440 of record CAMVCQ010000083.1, on the reverse strand, counting down.
GACAGCGGTATCCGTAACCCAGATAGATGAAAGACAGGTTGTCTCTGTAGTCATCACATCTATGCCGATCCTGAAATCGACACTTAGATTTTCGATTCCGGGGCCGACAAACTCCATAACCTTGTTGTTTACATATCCGTTTGCAAATACCTCTCCAATGATTGCAAGTGCGATATCCTGCGGTCCTACACCTTTTTCGGGTTTTCCTTTGAGGTATATGGCAACCACATCAGGCATCGGTATGTCGTAGGTCTGCTCGAGGAGCTGTTTAACTATCTCCGGGCCACCCTCACCCATTGCCATTGTTCCAAGTGCTCCGTATCTTGTATGAGAATCAGAACCAAGTATCATATCGCCTGATTTTGAGAGCATTTCTCTTGCAAACTGATGGATTACAGCCATGTGAGGAGGAACATAAACTCCGCCGTATTTTTTTGCACAAGAAAGACCAAATACATGGTCATCCTCATTTATGGTTCCGCCAACAGCGCAAAGACTGTTGTGGCAGTTGGTAAGCACATACGGAACGGGGAATTTTTCAAGTCCTGACGCTCTCGCAGTCTGAAGAATTCCTACAAATGTGATGTCATGAGAAGTAAGCTTGTCAAATTTGATATTTAGGTTTTTCTCATCATTTGATTTGTTGTGCTTTTGCAGGATGCCATAAGCCATCGTGCCTTTTTTTGCGTCTGCTTTATCAAGTCCTGCCGCACTGCTGTCGTTTTCCGGCACAAGTGTGACACCGTCTTTTAAAAATGCTCCGCCGTCGTATAAATTAATCATTTTTTTCCTCCATTAATGTTTGATCTGCGATCATCAGAACAATCCCGTAATACGCATAGTCTCTTCGTCTACATCTATGCCCTCAGCTGCAGGTACTTTTGGAAGTCCCGGCATAGTAACTATCGTACCGGTAAGTGCTACTACAAATCCTGCTCCGGCACTTACATAGACCTCTCTGATGTGGACAGTATGGTCGATAGGTCTTCCCAGAACATTTTTGTCATCTGACAATGAATACTGGTTTTTCGCCATACAAACCGGAAGGTTTGCAAATCCGAGGTCTGTAAGTCGCTTGAGTTCTTTGAGTGCCTCTGCTGAAAACTCAACATGGCCGGCTCCGTAGATCTCGGTTGCTATCGTTTCGATCTTTTCTTTCAATGGCATTTCGTCAGGATACAATGGATGATACTTGCTCGGTGTGTTTTCTATGGTATCAACCACCTTCTGCGCAAGCTCTTTTCCGCCTTCTCCTCCGTCTGCCCATACATCAGCAAGCGCAAACTCCGCACCTTTTGATTCTACAAATTCTTTTACGAAGTTAACCTCGGCATCTGTATCTGTTATGATGTGATTGAGGGCAACCACGCAAGGGACATCGTACTTTGCGATGTTTTCGATATGCTTTTCAAGGTTTACGATACCTTTTTTGAGTGCTTCGAGGTTTTCATTTTTGAGCTCTGCTCTGTCCTGACCGCCGTTATACTTAAGTGCTCTGACAGTACATACCAAAACCACTGCATCAGGCTTTAATCCTGCTATGCGGCACTTGATATCAAGGAATTTCTCAGCTCCCAGATCTGCTCCGAAGCCCGCCTCTGTGATCGTGTAATCAGCAAGCTTAAGGGCTGTTTTTGTGGCTCTTATTGAGTTGCAGCCGTGTGCGATATTTGCAAAAGGCCCACCGTGAACAAGTGCAGGTGTGTTTTCAAGAGTCTGGATCAGGTTCGGTCTGATTGCATCCTTGAGAAGGGCTGCCATAGATCCGACCGCTTTTATCTGATCAGCTGTGACAGGTTTTCCATCATAAGTATAAGCGACTACTATCCTTGAAAGTCTTTTCTTCAGATCCTTCATATCGCTTGCAAGACAAAGGATAGCCATTATCTCAGATGCAACAGTGATGATGAAATGATCTTCTCTTGTCACTCCGTCGGCTTTTCTACCAAGTCCGACTGTGATGTTGCGAAGAACTCTGTCATTTATATCCTCGCAGCGTTTCCATACAATCTGTTTCGGATCGATGTTCAGTGCATTGCCCTGCTGGATGTGATTGTCAAGTAATGCTGCAAGAAGGTTGTTTGCAGCTGTGATAGCGTGAAAGTCTCCGGTGAAATGAAGGTTTAATTCATCCATCGGTACAACCTGAGCATATCCACCACCTGCAGCTCCGCCTTTCAGGCCAAAGCAAGGCCCAAGTGAAGGCTCTCTGAGGGCAATTATCGCTTTTTTCCCGATCACGGACATAGCCTCACCAAGTCCAACCGTAACGGTTGTTTTTCCCTCTCCTGCAGGAGTGGGGTTGATGGCTGTGACAAGAATAAGCTTCCCGTCCGGGTTATTTTTGACACGGTCTATAAGCTCATCCGTGATCTTTGCCTTGTATTTTCCGTAAAGGTCGATCTCGTCAGGCTCGATGCCGACTTTTTTTGCGACCTCAGTGATAGGTTCCATTTTTGCATCAAGTGCGATCTCGATATCAGATCTTACAACATCCATTTTCATAAGTTTTTTCCTTCCTTTCAATCAACTTCTTCTCCTGTGCCAACGTTGTTCGCAATACATACATCTGTAAACACGATTTTCGCGGTCAGTCAGTTTGAATTTGTGTGGCAGCTCCTGCTCAACAGATGTTATACATCGTGGGTTTTTACACTTGATAATATTTGTGACAACCTCGGGTAGCTTCAGTGTTTTTTTCTCGACTATCTGATTGTCTTTGATCACATCTATGGTTATGTTTTCATCGAGAACACCCAAAACATCATAATCAATATTGATGGGACCTTCGATCTTTATGATATCTTTTTTGCCCATCTTGCTTGAACGGACATTTTTTATGATCGCTACGGACGCATCAAGTCTTTCGAGATTCAGGTAATTATATATCTCCATAGCTCCGCCGGCGTGTATATGGTCAATAACAACGCCCTCGGTAAGTCCGCCAATTCTCAATTCATGCAAATCTTCCATTTTCACCCTCCACCATCAATACTCAAGATCCAAAAGCTTCAAGATCAGTGCCATTCGCACATACACGCCAAACTCGGCCTGCTTAAAGTACACGGCTCGCGGGTCCGAATCAACCTCGGTCGATATCTCGTTCACTCTCGGCAAAGGATGCAATACCAACATATCTTTCGGCGCAAGCTTCATTTTTTTGTGATCCAGGATAAATGTGTCCTTCAATCTGATATAGTCCTCTTCGTTGAAAAACCTTTCTCTTTGGACTCTCGTCATATAGAGGATATCAAGTCTTGGCATCGCTTCTTCAAGCACTGATTCCTCGCTGAATGTGACATTGTTTTTCTCAAGAATGTCTTTTCTCAGATAATCAGGGATTTTCAGCTCCGGAGGCGAAATAAAAATGAATTTAACGTCTGGGTATCTGACCATAGCCTCAACAAGCGAATGAACGGTGCGGCCAAACTTCAGATCGCCGCACATGCCGATCGTAAGGTTGTTTAGACGGCCTTTGAGTTTTTTGATCGTCATCAGATCGGTAAGCGTTTGTGTAGGATGGTTGTGGCCGCCGTCTCCGGCGTTTATCACGGGAATTTTCGAATGTATCGATGCAACATAAGGCGCACCCTCTTTGGGATGGCGCATAGCACAGATATCGGCGTACGATGAGATAACTCTGATCGTATCAGCCACACTCTCTCCTTTTGCTGCTGAAGAAGAATCTGCCGAAGAAAAACCAAGCACCTTTCCGCCAAGATTCAGCATCGCAGCTTCAAAACTGAGTCTTGTTCTCGTGCTTGGTTCATAAAAGCATGTAGCTAATTTTTTTCCTTCACATGCATTTTTATACCTGCCGGGATCATCGTAGATCCTTCTGGCAAGTGCTAACAAAGCGTCGAGTTCGTCAACGCTTAAATCCATTACATTCATCAGGTGTCTGATGTTTTCCATAGAACCCCGTGCCTCCCACAATTTATATATACAAACTTCATATATAATACTACATATTGAAGGATTAGTCAACAAGATTTCAAAAGTCAATGCTTGATACGGGATTTCTTTGATATAAGCTTATGGCATTTCAAAAGATAATGCACATGAGCTTTCTAAAGTCAATGAATTTGATGTTTTTATCAAGTCATTGACTTAATCAGGTTGTGATGGTATATTTTTTATATGTTTAGGATTACTATTTTTACTGTGTTTATACGGGCAAACAAATATTGCTATTTGAAAGACAGGCTTAACTATGCTGATTTAGGCTTTTTCTCAAGTTGCTATAGGAAAGGATGACATAAATGTACGGAATATTGGTGTACGATTACGAAAGAGCAAAAAGGAACAAAGACTTTATAGATCATTATTTTGAACTCAGCGAAAAATACGGTATCAAACTCAAGCTGTGCATTGTCGACGAGTATTATGAGATTCCTGACTATAAGCACAGATATGATTACCTGTCCTCTTTGATCTTCAGGGAAAAAAAGGTTGATTTTGCAATCATCAGGATAACAGATTGTGATTTTCAGTGGCATTTTGGGCGCTATGGAGTAAAAACACACAATAACTATGATGTTTCTTACTACGCAAATCACAAAGGACGATGCATCGAATACATATCGCAAAACACGGATGTTCCCTGTCCGGAAACGATGACTATAGTCAGAAACTCGGATCTTTCATTTTTCAGTAAGCCGGGCGGTATTGTTGTTAAGTCTGCTTCAGGTCACGGCGGAAATGAGGTCTTTCGAGCATTTTTAACTGAAAAAACAAACGAAGGTCATACAGGACTAAACATTGGATTTTCTTCAGAATCTGACGCCGACAGGATAACAGAAATAATAAAACATGATGACATTATCATCCAACCATTCATCGAAGGCCCTGTTTCTGATGTAAGGGTATATGTCGTATTTGGAAAAATAGTCGCAGCGGTCAAAAGGACAGCTCCTGCAGGTGAATTCAGGTCAAACTACTCTCTTGGCGGAGAGGTCTCTGCTTACACATTAAGTGATTCCGAGATTGAAACAGTGAATAAAATCATAAAGCTTTTTGATTTTAGTATGGCTGGGATTGATTTTATCATAGACAAAAACGGAGCATTTGTTTTTAATGAGATCGAAGACGTCGTGGGCTCGCGGATGCTCTACAAGACGCATCCGGACATGGATATTCTTGATATCTTTTTCAGAAAGCTTTCAGAATAACATATTGTGAAGTATCTAAATCGATTAATAACAAAAGCCCTGGAAAATCCAGGGCAAATGTTTTGATCATTTCGGTACATAATCAAAAATGCTTGACACAATTTTTTTAAAAAACTTTTTCCGGTTTTACAGTATATCCACATGTTCACCATTTAATGCTTTGTTCATGCTTCTTACTGCGCAGAATTTTCCGCACATTGAACATGTATCATCATGCTCCGGTGACCTGTCAGCCCGGATTGCTTTTGCTGTTTCCGGATCAAGTGCAC
>CAMVCQ010000082.1 GCA_947166015.1 uncultured Lachnospiraceae bacterium | reverse complement strand
GTTTGTCTTTGGGGAAATTTTTGTGAAAAAAGTACCTGAAAAAAATATAAAATACAATGGAGGCAAGTATGAGTAATTCAAAAGTATATGCTGTTGTGCTCGCCGGCGGAGTTGGCTCGAGGATGGGACAGCAGGAGAAACCCAAGCAGTATCTCGAAGTAGGCAACAAGCCGATTATCATACATACGCTTGAGAAATTTTATATCGAGGATGCATTTGAGTGCGTGATAGTTCCGGGACCCGCTGAGTGGGTATCACATACAAAAAATCTTGTGAAAAAGTATATCCCGGATCCGGACAGGGTTCATGTGATCGAGGGCGGTGCGACCAGAAATGAAACGATCATGAATTCCATAGCTTATATCGAGGAGAAATTCGGCCTTGATGAGGATACCATCATAGTTACTCACGACAGCGTCAGACCGTTTGTAACGAGCAGGATCATAGAAGAAAACATCCGCTATGCAAAAGAGGTCGGAGCCTGTGATACTGCGATGCCTGCGACGGATACAATCGTTGTCAGTGAGGATAATGACATCATAAGTGATATCCCCGAGAGAAGAAAAATGTATCAGGGACAGACACCGCAGACATTCAATGCGATGAAGCTCAGAAACCTCTACAATTCACTGAGCGATGATGAAAAAAATATCCTGACAGACGCAGCGAAGATTTTTGTCATGAAGGGTGAAAAAGTTCATATAGTTGAAGGGGAGGTATTTAATATAAAAATAACCTACCCGTATGATCTGAGAGTGGCTGAGGCTTTGATATCGGGCAAGGTTGAAGGCTGAAAATCGTACATCGTTTAGGAGGACAAAATGTTAAACACCGTATATCGTCTTGTGGCACCGGGGAGATTTGAGGTGGAGTTTTCGGATGTTGCACCGGATAAGGATGTAACGATAGTCAGACCCACGCATCTTTCCATATGCCACGCGGACCAGAGATACTATCAGGGATTGCGACCAAATGCCGTTTTGAAGCAAAAGCTTCCGATGGCGCTGATCCACGAAGGGATCGGGGATGTAGTATGGGATGGAAGCGGTCAGTTTGACCCGGGGCAAAAAGTAGTGATGATCCCCAATACACCATTTGAAACAAACCCCTGTATCGCTGAAAACTATTTGGAAACATCCAAGTTCAGAAGCAGTGGCTATGACGGATATATGCAGGATATGGTCGATATGAGACCGGACAGGGTACTCGCCCTTCCTGATGGGATAAACCCTATTGTAGCTGCTTTTACGGAGCTTGTGAGTGTGAGCACGTCCGCAGTCAGAAGGATGAAGGAGTTTTCACATACAAAGCTTGAAAGGATAGGTGTCTGGGGTGACGGAAATCTCGGATACATAACCGGACTTTTGGTCAAGTATATGTTCCCGGGTGTAAAGCTTTTTGTATTTGGACTAAACCGAAATAAGCTTGCGGATTTTTCATTTGCCGATGAGGTTTACAGCGTGAGTGATATACCGGATGACTTGTGGGTGGATCAGGCCTTCGAGTGCGTCGGAAGTGAGGGTTCGAGATCTGCCATAGAGCAGATGATCGATTACACAAGACCTGAGGGGACGCTGTCTTTGCTCGGAGTGTCCGAAAACCCGGTTGGCATCAATACAAGAATGGTGCTGGAAAAAGGACTTATGCTTTTCGGGAGCTCGAGAAGCGGGGTCAGAGACTTCGAAGAAACACTGCGATTGTACAAAGAAAACCCTGATTTTGTAACGGAGTTAAACAGGATAGTCGGAAATGTGATAGAAGTAAAAAATATATCAGATATGAACAAAGCATTTGAACTGGACAGACAGAGCCCCGGAAAAACAATTATGCTTTGGAATAAATGATTTTATGTAAATGAGGACAAAAATGAGAAGTAATGTTTTGTACATGGTCATCCCCTGCTATAACGAAGAAGAGGTTTTGCCGGAGACCGTCAAAAGGCTGAAATCAAAGCTCAAAGACTTGATAAAAAACGGCAAAATAAGTGAAAAAAGCAGGATACTTTTTGTCAATGACGGGTCAGCTGACAAGACCTGGTCCCTGATAGAAAAATACCATGAGGAAGATCATATAGTAAGCGGTCTTGATCTTTCGAGAAACAGAGGTCACCAGAACGCTGTTCTTGCAGGACTGAACTATGCCGGAGAGCACGCAGATGTCGCTATTTCCATGGATGCAGACCTTCAGGATGACATAGAAGCGATAGATGAAATGATAGATAAGTATCATGATGGTATAGATGTCGTATACGGTGTCAGATCTTCGAGAAAAAAAGATTCATTTTTCAAAAGATTTACGGCGGAAATGTTTTATAAATTAATGTTGAAAATGGGCGTTGATATCATATTTAATCACGCCGATTTCAGACTGATGAGTAAGCGTGTACTAAAAGAACTTGAAGGATACAAAGAGGTAAATCTTTTCTTGCGCGGTATAGTGCCGCTTATAGGATTTCCTTCAGATACAGTTTACTATGAAAGAAATGAAAGATTTGCCGGAGAGAGCAAGTACCCTGTCAGAAAAATGCTTTCATTTGCGGTAAACGGGATCACTTCTTTTTCGGTCAAACCGATACGTATGATCATGTCTATCGGATTTATAGTTTTTCTGGTGAGCATTGCTATTTTGATATACTCGGTTGTGGTATTTTTCATGGGGAAAACTGTTTCAGGTTGGAGTTCGCTTATGGTTTCTGTTTGGGGAATAGGTGGACTTATGCTTCTTTCGATAGGTATAGTAGGAGAGTATATAGGAAAGATGTACTTAGAGACCAAGGCGAGACCACGTTACGCTATACGTGATATATTGGATGACTGACTGAACTGACTGCAAAACGATTGATGAGATCTCAGCGCCCTTTGGTGCGTCTGAATGGCGAGCTGATAAGGCCTGCGAGGGTACCAAGTCCGTAGGCTGTGTGAAGAACAAAAAATATAAACGGAAGCAGTAGCATTTGAGGCGGCGTGTGTCCGCCTTTTTTTTGTATAGAGAAAGCCGATGCAAGGCTCATCAAAACAGCCACCGAAAAATACAATGCTCCAAGAACGGATAAACACCAGGTGCTGACACCAATTGCCAGTCCTGTGGAGATGAGTATGGCCATCACAAAAGCAAATGGTACAAAATGATATAATGACAGACATCCCGGGCAGCTAAACACTGTCCTTCCTATCCAAAACCCGTTGCCTGCTTTTTGCCTGATCATACGACCAAAAGTAGGTCGGATATACTGTACGGAGTGGATAAAAGGCGACATATAGATCTTGAATCCTGCTTTTCTGATGCGATAGTGAAATTCATTGTCCTCGGTGCGCTTTAGGTCCTCTCTGAATCCGCCGACTTCATCAAAAACCTGCCTTCTGTAGCAGGCGTGAAAAAGAGTGCCGACATAGTTTCTTTTTTCAACAGGCTCTGTGGTGATCTCGTCGGAGGATTCGCCCGACTCTCTCCTGGAGGACAGCAGGCTGCTCCCGAAAAGAGATTCCTCTGCCATATGAAGAGTTTTTGTCAGGTTGTCATCTGCATCCGCTACGGTAGGTCTTGCTCCTCCGACCACAAACTCGGGCGGGTAGTTTTCATCTGTTGAATCGATGTCCCCCAGAGCCGAAACACAGGCGGAGATGAAATTGCTGTTTATCCTTGCATGTGCGTCAACCCTTACGAGCGCATCTGTCGTGAAATTTTTGATCGCTATATTCCATCCATAGCTTTGAAGCATTTGTTCATTTGTATAAATTCGTATATCAAAAAAATCCTCTGTCTCATCGACAAAAGTCCTCATGATCCGAAAAGTTGCGTCGTCCGAAAGCCCGTCGATAAGCAGTATCTCTATGTTTTCATGCGGATAATCCTGCGCTTTTATATCCTCCAAAAGTCTTGGAAGGTATATCTCTTCGTTTCGGGCTACAATTCCAATTGTTATTTTCATAGACGATATAATATCATATTATGGAGATATGCGTCAAGTTATCCTTGCAGTTATCTGAAAAAAGTGCTACAATCCTCATATGAGTGATTATAAAAAAAATATTGCCATTGTTATCCCGGCGCTTAACCCGGACGAAAAAATGGTAAAAACAGTAAAAGATATCAAGCAGGCAGGGTTTGAAAACATCATTCTTGTTGATGACGGGAGTGAGATCAAAAACCGTGCCTGGTTTCGCACGTGCAAGGAAGAGTGTGGCGCTGTTGTGATAAGGCACGTTGTGAATTTCGGAAAAGGAATAGCGCTCAAATCAGCATACAACCATATCCTGGAAAAATGCCCCGATATAGAGGGCGCAGTAAGCTGTGATTGCGATGGACAGCATTTGGTGGAGGATATAGTTGAATGTGCAAAATTAACATGCGAAAACCCTGACTCGCTCGTACTCGGATGCAGACAGTTTGATGACAAAAGCATTCCGTTCAGATCGAGATTCGGAAATAAATTCACAAGAGTTACTCTTATGCTTTTGGCAGGGCTTAAGGTCGGTGATACGCAGACCGGTCTGAGAGGGATTCCCGTCAAGCTTTTGAAGGAGCATTTTGTGACAACCAAGGGAGAGCGTTTTGAGTACGAAATGAACCAACTGCTTGAGGCGAGAGACTACCACATACCGATCGTGCAGTTTCCGATAGAAACGGTCTATATAGAGGAGAACAAAAGCTCACATTTCAATCCCTTCAGGGATTCGATAAGGATATACAAGGTATTTATCAAATTTATGCTAAGTTCTTTTTCGAGCTTCCTCATCGACATACTTATATATTGGCTTTCGGGGTATATATTCAGACTGTTTATCCCGGCGGAGGCCGTCATATACGGTGTGTCCGCTATGATACTTGCAAGGACTGTTTTTTCGAGACTTATTAGCTCGATCTACAATTTCCTCATAAACAAAACAAAGGTGTTCAAAAACAGCTCATCGTCACCTGAGGTTGCGGTCAAGTATTATGTTTTGGTTGTCATACAGCTGCTTTTGTCAGCGCTTCTTGTAAACTATGCATTTTTGTTTATTCCGTACTCTACGGTAAGGAAAGTGATCGTTGATACGCTTTTGTTTGTGGTAAGCTATGTGATCCAGCGAGAATGGGTTTTCAAACATATAGGTAAATAATAATGCTCTGTCAGATTATTTTTCTCAATACATGAAAGGATAAATATGAACGAAACACATACATATACAGATGAAGAACTGAAAGGAATGCAAAAAAAAGCACTTGAGATGGCAGATGTTTTCTGGCAGTTTTGCAAGAAAAATGATCTCCTTGCATACATGTGCGGAGGCGGCTGCATAGGTGCACTCAGGACCGGGGGATTTATCCCATGGGATGATGATCTCGACTTTTTCATGCCGAGGGATGATTATGAAAAATTCATAGAGCTTTGGCCTGAGTATAGAGAGGGTAGTGATTACGTTCTGTCTGTTCAGTCAAAAGAGTATAACGATAGGAACATTTTTGCGACGCTCAGAGACAAAAATACAACATATATCAAGCCGTATCAGGCGGACCTTGATATGGTGCATGGAGTGCAGTTAGACATCCTGCCGTTAGACGGCTATCCAAAAGAGAAAAAAGACAGACAGAATCAGGTGCTGTGGGCGCTTATATACTCGTTATTTTGTGCGGGGACGGTGCCCGAAAAGCACGGAAAGCTTATGAGTATCGGCTGTGATATCATCTTGAAGCTCATAAAAAATGAAAAACTCAGATACCTCATATGGAGTACTGCGAAAAAGCACATGACCAAGTTCTCTATCTCGGAGTGTGACAGTATCACAGAGCTTTGTGCAGGACCGGGATATATGAAAAATCGTTACAACAAAAAATGGTTCACAGACTACAGAGAGGTTCCGTTTGAAGACAAAATGCTTCCGATACCTGTGGGAGCGGAGAATTATCTCAAAAAAGCTTTCGGCGACTATATGAGTCTGCCACCCGAGGAGAAGAGGGTTGCTCACCACGACTGCGTATATCTGGATCTCGACAGACCATATACGGAGTATAAGGGGAAGTATTATTGCAGATGATATAGCGATGCGGCTGCAAATGATCATTGGTTGTATGTAGCCATTAAAGTAAATAGTAAATAGCAAACAGCCGCCTGTGAAACACAAGCGGCTGTTTATATAGGGGGTGATGCTTACAAATATTAGATAATATGCACTGAAATTTTGGCGAACTCGTCAAACAGATTCATAGCGGCGCGGTTTCTTTTGCCTTTCTCGCTGGCAAGGATCTTGCTGCATCTGACAGGCGTGTCTTTCTCGAGTTCGATTTTGAAAAGTTTTTTGTTTCGGATCGAGCCGGCAACTGTCTTTGGTGACAAAAATGCAACGCCGAAATCTCTCTCTGCAAAGATTTTTACAAGTTCTTTGCTCGCTAACTCCAACTGTGGAGCGAAGTTGGCATTATTTTTCTCAAAAAACCTTTTATATGTTTCATATGTCTCGGTCTGTGACCAGAGCGAGATGATAGGATAAGCTGATAATTCCTCAAAAGATACTTTTTTGGAACACAATTCGCTGAATTTTCTTCCGACCACAACAAGGTCTCTGAATTCAACCAATGTTTGCTCGCCGGGATACGTATGGAAATTCAATTCATCCGTAACAAAAGCTATATCATACATATTGTTGGACATATCCGCAACAATATTTGATGTCGTATCAAGCGCGGTCTGTAGGTGGATATCAGGATAATCACGGTGAAATGCCTCGACCACCGGCAGTAGTTTTTCATGAATGAAAATCTCTGAAACATCAAACGACATACCGATCGTAATACTACCGGACTTGAAGTCGTGGATCGTGGTCAGCATGTTTTCGGCTAACTCGATCTGGTGGTGCGCCACACTGACGTGCTGATAAAGCTCTTTTCCCTCAGGGGTAAGCTCAACACCTTTGTGAGATCTGATGAACAGTTTGCAATCAAGCTCTCGTTCAAGATTGTTGATCGCCCTTGTGATATTTGGCTGGCTGTTGAAAAGAGCAGCGGCAGCCTTATTGAAGCTTTTGCACTTGGCAACGTGATAAAAAATCTTGTAATACTCGTACGATACAGACATATTAGCACCTTAAAGTATATAACAAATTTATATATCCCCCTACTATGTGAGAACGGAGATCGGAGTAAACCAAGTCACTGATTTTTATCCTCACACTCAAAGTTATAACATATAACAATAAACAATTCAAGGGGTTTGATTAAATTGTTAAAAATCGTAGATAGTTATACTATTTTGATATATGATGCGGGCTAATTCATAAAAAACTTGAATTTTTATTTGCGTTTTTGTATAATATGTCTTATG
>CAMVCQ010000081.1 GCA_947166015.1 uncultured Lachnospiraceae bacterium | reverse complement strand
GGATTATATCAAATTTAATTTTTTCTTTCCAGTACGTTCGTTGTACCGTTTACGATGATTCAATCAAAATAGTTTATTTTCATTGCACGCTTGACATCATCGAGTGTTGAAGCCGCAACCTCTCTTGCTGCTATGCTTCCCTGCCTCAGGATCTCCATAACGGCAGGGATGTCTTTTTCAAGCTCTTTGCGCCTTGCCTGTATCGGAGAAAGCTCTTCCATCAATACCTGATACAGGAATTTTTTGACCTTGACATCGCCCAGACCGCCTCTTTGATAATGATCCTTGAGCTCCTGCAGGCAGCTGTATTCCGGCAGATGCTCGGCGAACATATCGTCTTTGCAAAATGCATCAAGGTAGATAAATACAGTGTTTCCTTCGAGGCTGCCCGGATCCTCTATCCTGATGTGATTCGGATCGGTGAACATGCTCATTATTTTTTTGCGTATATCCTCCGGCTCATCGGACAGGTAAATGCAGTTGCCGAGCGATTTGCTCATTTTTGCTTTTCCGTCTGTTCCGGGAAGTCTTGAGCATGCCTGGTTTTCGGGAAGGAGAGCATCGGGCTCTACCAAAACCTCTTCGTATGTGGAGTTGAAACTCCTTACGATCTCTCTCGCCTGCTCAAGCATCGGCAGCTGGTCTTCGCCGACAGGGACTGTGGTTGCCTTAAATGCTGTTATATCCGCAGCCTGACTGATCGGATATGTGAAAAACCCCACCGGGATGCTTGTGTTGAAGCCGCGCATTTTTATCTCGGATTTAACGGTTGGGTTTCTCTGAAGCCTTGATACCGTAACAAGGTTTGAATAATAAAACGTAAGCTCGGTTAGCTCCGGGATATACGACTGGATAAGGATGTTTGAGATCTCGGGATCAAGACCGCAGGACAGGTAGTCAAGTGCGACCTCTGAGATGTTGCTTCTGACCTTTTCGGGATTGTCGAAATTGTCGGTCAGCGCCTGCGCATCCGCTATCATTATATGTATCTCATCGTATTCTCCGGAATTTTGGAGCTCGACTCTTCTTTTTAATGAACCTACGTAGTGACCGACATGGAGCCTTCCCGTGGGACGATCGCCTGTCAGTATTATTTTTGGATTACTCATGTGAACCTCCGGGTTATTTTTTCAAAATTCGTTTTGCTTTGTCAAAAATGACACGATAGTGATTATATCACAAGAATCGGGTGCTCGCAAGTGTGTTTGCGCATTTTTAATGATAAGAAGTAAGAAAGTTTAAGAAAAGACAAAATCTACTTGTATTTTTTTTTGATTTTTGATATAGTATAGGTTAAGAAACTACGGGTCGAAGTGCGCTCAAAAATAGGGCAACGCGCGTCGGAGTTTCTCTAAAAAAACCACCGATTTTCAGCACTTTGGGACGGGAGAGCCTATGTCAGACGAGGAATACATGAAGATAGCATATCGGCTTGCCTGCAAAGCGTACAAAAAAGGTGAGACGCCCATAGGGTGTATAATAGTAAAAAATGAAAAGATCATCGGCAAGGGGTATAATCTCAGAAACTCAAAAAAAGATGCGCTGATGCACGCGGAGATCGTGGCTATCCGTCAGGCCTGCAAAAAAACAGGAGACTGGCGGCTGGAGGATTGTACCTTGTATGTGACATTGGAGCCGTGCCCTATGTGCGCGGGGGCTATCGTTCAGGCTCGGATACCGACGGTTGTCATGGGAGTCACAAATCCCAAAGCCGGTTGCGCGGGTTCTGTTCTGGATATGTTTGATGTAGACGGGTTCAATCACAAAGTAAGCGTGAGATCCGGAGTTTGCAGTGAAGAGTGTTCCGCTCTTATGAAGGATTTTTTTAAAGAATTACGAAGCACAAAAAAAGGCAAAAAAAAGTAGAAATGCGGAGGGTGATATGGAGGAAACCGAAAAGAAGCTGAATTCCTATATGGTATACGGATGGATCCTCATAGAGATCATCCTTCTCGTAACATACGGGATTGAGGTTGCAAAAAGCGAGAGATCTGCAAGTTACATGCTGTATTTCAGCATGGCTTCTGCCATACCAATGGCCATCGTATTTTTCCTATATCATTGGAGACCTGACTGGAAGGTTCTCAGATATCTTGTCATCACCGGCTACATGGTTATGTACGGTTTCGTGATATTTACCGGAAAAACGATTCTGGTATTTACATATATTTTGCCGCTGCTTATCATGATAGTTCTCTATCATGAGGTTAAGCTCGTGCTGTTTGCGGGGTTTTTGACATTTTTGGTGAACGCCATATCGATCATTTTTAGATATTTTGACGGCAGCATAAATGTTCACAACAGCCGTGAGGTGGAGATACAGATAGCTGTCATCTTGCTTTGCTTCATCGGATCTGTGCTTGCTTCAAGGCTCTATGACCAGATACATCGCAAAAATATCCAGGCAAGCGAAAGCATGCAGGAAATGACCATGCAGACCATACAAACCATCGCAAATACGATAGATGCGAAGGATGAGTACACGCAGGGACATTCAAAAAGGGTTTCGGATTATTCGGGAAGCATAGCGAGGGAGCTTGGCTTTTCACCGAAACAGGTAGAGGATATCAAGTTTATAGCACTGCTTCATGATATTGGAAAGATCGGCGTTCCGGATTCGGTGCTCAACAAGCCTGGAAAGCTGACGGATGACGAGTACCAGCTGATGAAAAATCACACCGTCATCGGTGCGGACATCCTCAAGGATATCGGTATGATCCCCGAGATAGATATCGGTGCGAAATATCACCACGAGAGATACGACGGAAAAGGATACCCAGAGGGTCTCGAGGGCGATGATATACCGAAAATAGCCAGAGTCATAGCGGTCGCTGACGCGTATGATGCGATGACGAGTACGCGTATTTACAGAAACCGTCTCGATCCCGACATAGTGCTCGAAGAGATCAGAAAAGGTTCGGGCACGCAGTTTGATCCCGAAGTAGCGGATGCGATGGTCAAGCTTCTCGAGGAAAACAGGCTTATTTCGACCGAGCCCGCATCAGAACCGAGAGAGGTACGAGAGACTACAGAGCTTCTCAGCAGGGTTATGGAAAAGCAGGAGGAGCAGCTTGCCGCAAACTATATGCACGACGAGCTTACGGGTGCGTATAACAGAAACTATGGTATCAAGCTTTTGCAGGAGACAGCAAGACAGGGACTTGGCAGTCTGTTCATTTTTGACATAGACCAGTTCCATATGATAAATGAGACCGAGGGTTATATGGTCGGAGACATTTATCTGAAGGCGGTTGCGGATCTGATAAACAGCTTCCGCGAAAAATGCATCCTTTCGAGATTTGGTGCGGACGAGTTTGTTGCCGTATTCCCGAGGGTGGTAACGCCGGAGCACGCGGCAAACATTGCCGAAAAATTCCATGAAAAGCTGAACAAAAAGAAAAATGAGCAGATAACTCTCGGAAAGCTTTCCGTGTCGATCGGTATCGCGATGATCGAGCACGAAAAGGAAGAATTCAACATAGTATATGACAGAGCTGACAAAGCTCTCTATGTTGCGAAAAACGAAAGCGAAGAGGGTTACTACATAAATTACCGTGACAACGATGAGATACAGCGACAGGCTGAGGCCTCAGCGGATCTCAAACAGCTTGTCAATCTGCTGAGACACCGTGAGAAGAACAAAGGAGGCTTCGAGGTTGATCCTCCGGCGTTCGGTTCCATGGTAAACTATATAACCGATGTTGCCGAGAGAAACCATCAGAGAGTGAGGATTTTGCTATTTACGCTTTCTCCCAATCCCGGGCAGAGGATTTCCGTGGATGAGACCGAAAGGGTTATGGCTATCCTTGAAAGGGCGGTGCTCAAGTCGATACGAAGTGTTGATGCGACGACGAAGTACAGCGCGACGCAGAGGATCGTACTTCTTCTCGATATGGAGGAAGAACAGATTCATGTGGTCACCGACAGGATTATGATGGAATTCTACAAGATGTATGACAAAAAGCAGGTCAATATTCATTATGATTCTGCTGATCTTAGTGGCAAAACAAAGGCTTAAATTTCCGTGCAGCCGGGGAGTTAGCGGTGCCCTGTACCTGCAATCCGCTCCAGCAGGGGTGTTGTCTTACCTAGGGTTCTGACCCTGCAGGCAGTCCCGAATAAGTGGCGTTGAAGTTTGGGTCCTGTGCAATAGGGACTCGTGAACCGTGTCAGGTCGGGAACGAAGCAGCACTAAGCGATGATCTTTATGTGTCGTGGGGAAGCCTGGACTGAGTTAACTGTTTAGGTAACGCTGCAGAGTCATTATTCGAAGTAAGACGCACGGATTTTTTTATAGATAAAGGGAGATTCAAATGGCGGCAGAGCTCAATATCAACGAAACAACTCCGGTCACAGCCGGTACCGAGATATTCTCAAAGGGTGATGAACTGACCTGTGTTGCTCTTGTTCTCAAGGGAAGGGTGACTGTAAGTTCAACAGGTGTTGTTGTAACTCTTGGAAGCGGAAACTTCCTCGGAATATGTGATGTTGCAAAAGGTGAGCACAGCTTTACCTATGTTGCCGGAGACGGTGTCACAGTATATCCGCTCCCTATCAATGACATACCGAAGGTAAAAAAACTTCTTGAGGGCAAGGCTCAGTACAGAGGTCTTCTTGTCACATCTCAGAATTTTTTCATAAGGGACATTCATAAATCATTCAAAAAGCTCCGGGAAGCATCCGCGGGGCTCTTGGAATTTCTGACATACAGTTACGAAAAGTACAAAGCGGCTACTGCCAAGGCCGGCCTTGTGCCTGCAGAAATCCCTGCGATAGAGCGGATGGAAGCAGAGGGGCCTGAAGAGATCAAGCTTCCTGCTAACCTGACTTATTATCTGGAGATAGCGGGGATAGAGGTTGAGGCCCAAAGGGCTTTTTTGGGTGCCAAATCATTTGTGGCTTTTAGGCACTATATAGAGCAGTGCGAGCTGTTTCCTGCACTTATAGACGGCTGCAGGGTTTACGGAGAGCACATTTTTAAGCTGTTCAGGTCGCTTATTCTTGACGAGAAAAACATTTTTACATACGCTGCCAACTCAGCACTTGACTTAAAAAGAGCCGGGCAAAAAAGCGATGAATTGAACTCGCTTATAGATGAGATTATAGCAAGGATAGATGAATGCGAAAAGCTTCTCATACATACCGTGGGAACAGATCCGAAGCTAAACAGAAACGGTATGGAAAAAACATATATGGCGCTTTTGTCGGACAAGCTTCCTGAGGAGGATCAGACCGAGGAAGAGCTTGACTTAAGTGTTCTTTCGGGATCGCTCTCGCAGATCACGAATTACAGTGAGGTCGAGGACGAAGTAGCAAGCGATTTCAAAAAAAGCATCGAAGATTTCCTCAAGCTGTCTGATAAATTCGGCAGAACAAAAGAGGCAAATGCCATTAGAAAAAGGATTTCAGAAGGATTTTTCAACATTTTTGAGGCGGCTCTCATCAGAAGTTTTTCCGACCCAAAACCGCCACTTGCGGTGAAGCTGTTTTTGACCTACGGATATGTGAGCGAGGAGCTTCTTACCGAGGACGATCTAAAAACGCTTGTCACGCTTCCGGAGATCGGAGCGGGAGATCTTGATTGCCATGTATACACGATGGCGGAGTGGCTCAAAGAGATCTACGAGGGAAGAAAGCTTCCGTCAAAGGATGAGTTTGATGAAGACTACGAAGAGCATATGCGCAAGGAAGTTGCCAAGGGAAACAAGTCAGCTTTTGAAAAAGCGATGGCAGACGGCGCGGCAAAAATGCACTTTGAGATAGACAAGCTTTTCAAGTACGCGGACAGGCTCGTAAACGGCAATATCTCAACCTTTGTGCCGGTGCTTTGCTCAGAGGGGATCATGACATCACTTGCTACGTCTGCAGTCACGGGACCATCCGTAAATGCGGCAGTCAGAAAGATCGAAAACGTTGATTACAGTATTTTCTACAGAGAAACGAGGACGTTTTACGAGGAAGTCGAGGTAAACAACTTTACAAATATCGAAAGATACACGCCGGATTTCATACTTTTCCCGGTCTGCGGCGGTGGAGCCCAGATGTGGCAGGATATCGAGGGAAAAGCAAAAACTACACATGCGCGTATACTTCTTCCGGTGCTTACTGAAAATGATATAAACGCAACAATGATAAAAATGATGGCTCATTTCCGCTGGGAAAAATGTCGAACAGATATGGGCGCACAATGGAACAATTACAGATATCCCTCACTTACGAGCGAATACACGGACTATCTGCAGTTTTACAAAAAGAATTCAGACCTCTCGCCGGAGAAAAAAGAAAAAGTTAAATCGCAGCTCACTCAGGCGGGAAACAGGCATAGAGATGTGTTTACCAAGGATTACGCCGATTGGATACTCAAGGAAGCCGTCGGCAATATGAGACTGAACAAGATATCCAGAGATATATTGTTTACGTATTGCCCGATCTCACAGGAGATCGCAGCGGGGCTTGTGGCGCAGACATCTTATGCGGACGCTGCAAAAAGACACATCATGGAATTGAAAAAATTCGAGAAAAACATCACAAATATCGAACATAAATTTACAAAAAACGGACTTGATGTTCCGAAGGAGATTGAGAAGACCAAGAAATATCTTTTGGGATAGTAGGCTTGGAGGAGTTGTTGAAATGGGTAGCAGAAGACGAGATATAGACAAAAAATGCATTCAGATGCGAAAACTCTACGAAGAGGGGCGCTACAATGAAGCTCTTGAGGTAGTCGATGAGTTCGAGGGAGAATTGCCCGAATCAGTCAGAGATCTCAGAGTCATAGCAGAGCTTCAGGAAAAAACAAAACGAATTGATGATATGAAGGCTACATATGTTCAGCTTTGTGAGATCACGCATACTCACCATGCGTTAAAAAGCTTTATACGCGCGCTTATCAGGGTCGGAGACTACGCTGATGCGGGGATATATCTCGGAAAATACGAGGAGATGGACGGCGCGACAGCGGATGATTTTGAGCTACGCTACGAGCTGATGAAGGCATTTGGTGCTTCCCTTGACGAAAGGATTGATCTCCTTGAAAAATTCAAAAAGCAGGAATACATGGAAAAATGGGGCAAAGAGCTTGCCGAGTGCTACCGCGATGCAGGAAGGGATGAGGATTACAAAAGAGAGCTCGCTGATCTGAACCTGTGGTTCGGGGGTGCCAGATTTATAGCTGAAGAAAAAATAGAAAGCAACCGATCTGATGCAGAGGTCGGTGGAGAGATAGCAGAAAACCTTGCCGCAAAGCTCAAAGAAAAAAATGAAATAGAAGAGCAGATATCCGAAGCAGTTGCTCAGGAGGTAAGCCGAATTGCCG
>CAMVCQ010000080.1 GCA_947166015.1 uncultured Lachnospiraceae bacterium | reverse complement strand
GGAAGGTTTTGTTTATTCCCAACTTTGAAGGGCTGACTCTGCAGCGCTTCGTACAGGCTCTGGTCGACGCGATGGGACAGCTTTTCTTCTCGCTCAGCATCGCTATGGGAATAATGATCGCATACGGATCATACGTTGACAAAAAAGCAAACCTTGTCAGATCCATCAACAACATTGAGTTTTTCGATACTATCGTTGCATTTCTTGCGGGAACTATGATCATCCCTGCTGTTTATGTATTTATGGGGCCCGAAGGCCTCGAAAACTCAGGCCCTTCGCTTATGTTTATTTCGCTTCCCAAGGTTTTTACATCAATGGGATGGATCGGAAATGTGATCGGCGCGGCATTTTTCGCAATGGTGCTTTTTGCAGCCATCACAAGCGCTATGTCAGTGCTCGAAGCAGTCGTATCAAGCCTTATAGACAAATACCGTATGAAGCGCAAGACCGCAACTGTTTCAGAATCAGCTGTAGCTCTTGTTCTCGCGCTGCTAGTTTGCTTCGGCTACAATATCCTGTTTTTCAAGCTTCCGCTGCCGACCGGCTCAGACGGCCAGATCCTCGATGTGATGGACTACATAAGTAATTCTGTTCTGATGCCCATCGTGGCGATCTCAACCTGCGTCCTTGTCGGCTGGATGGTCAAGCCGAAAACCATACTCGATGAGTGTCAGGCAAACGGAGAAAAAATGCTCCGAAAAGGCCTGTTTGTCGTTATGATCAAGTTTGTTGCACCGATATTTTTGCTGTTATTATTCCTCAAATCCTCGGGTATTTTTAACCTGCTGGGAATAGAGTACTTCGGTTGACCTACACTTAATTTTATACCTTTTTAACTACCGATAGAAGTACTTTGTTTGACTTGATCTCAACGCTTACTTCATCAGCAATATTTGCGAGTACTGATTTTTCAAGCTCGTCTTTTTCTTCTTCCTCATTGTTATCGTTTTGAATGCTTTCATCTATCGCATCACGATATCTCTGGAGTGACCACGCAGTCATACTCTCCATCATTTGATTGCCCATGCAGGATCCGGTCATACCATACATACCGTATGGGATCGACTTAGCAAGCTGCATCTGATGCACTTCATCCTCGTCCATACCGGCAAGGAAGCCCTGTACAACCTGACTTAATTTTCCAAGCACACCTTTTGGCTTTTTCTTCTCAACGGTAGCCAGGCCCATAAGCTCTTTTTTTCGCTCAGGGTACAAAAATGTTCTCATGTTTAATCTCAGATTGATTTCTTTTTCATCTGATTCTACAAAGAAATCACCCTCGATCTCCATTTCCATGGAACTGATCAGACAAACCAGCTCCTCTGCCAAAAGTCTCATCCTGAGTGATGTTTTGTTGTCATATCCTTTGTCTTTGCAATACCCTTCCACAAAATCAGCAATTCGTATTTCTTTTGTCTGTTTTCCTTCTATTCTGATCGTTTCTGATTTCATTGCTTCCCTCCGTTTTATATTGTTTATTTTTACCGTACACGGTTAATATGATACTTATTTGCCGGTTCTAAGTGTATACCTATATCACCTACACCTGTAAATTGTATCATTATTCATACATATTGTTTCCCTCGTGATCTATCACCGCTATTACGGGAAAGTCCTCAACATATAGCTTTCTGACCGCCTCTGTTCCAAGATCATCGTAGGCTATTACTTCCGACTCTTTTATACACTTTGATAAAAGAGCTCCGGCTCCTCCGACTGCCGCAAAGTAGACCGCAGTATTTCTTTTCATCGCGTCTACGACCTCAGGTCCTCTCCTGCCCTTGCCGATCATCCCGGTAAGTCCGAGATCAATGAGCGTCGGTGTGTATTTATCCATCCTGGTGCTCGTAGTCGGACCCGCAGAGCCTATAACCTGACCGGGCTTTGCCGGCGTCGGTCCAAGGTAATATATGATCTGGTCTTTGATATCAAAAGGAAGCGCCGACTCGTCGCCGTTTGCAGCATCAAGCTCCTCCGTCATCCTTTTGTGCGCAGCATCCCTCGCGGTATATATAGTTCCTGTTATATATACATAGTCGCCCGCTTTTATTTCTTTTACGGTTTCTTTTGTTAATGGTGTTTTGATCTTTCTGTCCATAATCAATCTTTCTTTCGGTTGACTCCGATTACTACCGGCGTTCTTTTTTTATTATAATTTATTATTTATTATTTTTAATTATTTTTTATATATTATCATTTGTTTTCCGGCTTATTATTTTTATTATTCTTTATAAAAATGTTCATAAAAATGGGCTGCACGATAAATATAATTATATATCCAACTACAAAACAAGCAATAAACGATGTGAGTAGCATCATCAGATAGTTTAACTCAGCATGTCCGCCACTTACTTTCATCGCGATCAGATACACTCCCGTTACCATTATGGTCGTGATGATAGGTGTATAGATCAGATCACTGACCAGGCTGTCCAAAAGCCTTGATTTTATGCCCGGTCCATGCTTTGCCTGTATTGCGCGGGAAATTTTTCCCATCGGGATGATAAGCCCCAGAATTATACTTATCACAGTGCTTGTCAAAAAGCTGATAAGCCAGCTTGCAGGAGAAAAATGACCCCCTATAAGTGATCCCGTAAGCGATTCAAAAAAGCTCAGCGTGATACCCATGCAAAGGCTTATCCGGATGCCGATCCCACGCATCACCTTGGGATCTATTGGCGGTGGTCCTCCCACAGGGCTTTCCATTGATTGGTCCTCCATATGCACTCCCTCCTACTGATTATGCTCCGCTCCGGCGTCTTCCGATGCGTCATCCTCTACGGGCTCTGCAGACGCCGGTCTATCCTCAGGATTGTAGTCAGCCGGTGCTTCCTTGAGGTTGTCATCGACTATCTCTATATATTTACTTACTTTTATTATTTTATTCCTTTGTAATAGAATTATTCTCTAATATTATGTAATCTACTCCAGCTTTATAGCCACATCGATACTCAATTATTCCAACATCCCTTTTCCAGACAATTTTTTCCCAAAAATATGGTTCGCGATCTTCTTTAATCTGCTGATTCGATTTATATATCACAGTATCTCCATTTATACTTATGCTATTGTGCCAACCTTTTTTTTCTTTTTCTTTCGTATCTTTAACTTCCTTATCAGAACAAACAACTATACTTTCTTTCGGAAATTTTTTTTCTTTAATAAATGAATCAATACACTCTTCTGAAACAATCCACGGTTTTTCTTTTTTTTCAACTAACCTTATTATTTTTTGTTTTTCAATATAAAAATATCCAATGCAATTCCTTTCTTTTGGTAGTTTAAATTCCTTATTCTTCTTTAACGATATTTTACAGAGAAACCCGTCTGACCATTTTTTTATTATTTTAAAACAAAGCATTTGTTTTATCTCTTGAAACTTGTCGAATTCTACCCCCCATTGTCTAAACCATATATTTCCGATATATTCTATTTCTGAGTTGTCTTCTTGTGGAAAATAATCGTTGATTTTTGTTTTGTTATCCATCTTTTTTTCTTCTGTTTCCTTTTGTTTATTTAATGATACATCTTTTATCGGTACACTTGTAGTAGATGTACATCCCTGTAGCAAAACAAAACCTATCAATATTAAAATCAATATTTTATTCACGATCTTTATCTCCTTTACCAATTTAACCTAATATTGAATCAAGAGTTCTTAATACACCAACTTGTTTATCAACAAAATCTTTGTTCAACTCTCCGTCTTGTGTGAATTTTCCTTTTTTAAACTGATTCGTCCCACTAAATATATATGCGCTATGTCTCCATGTATACCGAAGATCCTCTCTTTCATCTTCATTGATATCTCTCTCCTGATCATCAGTTATTTTTTCTCCTTCGGGATAAACACCATTATGGCATAATGCTATAACACACATTGCAATTATATCTTTTGATTTGTATTTTAATTTTGTATTTATTATGAAACGTTTTTGAACTTCAAATATTCTTTTTGCGCATTTTACAAATTTAGACTTTTTTATCCTGTCTCCATTTTCAATATCAACAGAAAAACTTCCCTTCTTAAAGTCATTTTCATCTTCTCTAAAATGTATCGCAGCAATCAATGCAGGTGGAACGCCATATTTTTTTTCCTTCTTCTTTTTAAACAATTTTTTATTAATTGTTTTTGCTATTTTTTTATACTTTTTTTTAATCTTTGTTTTGTTGTAAGTTTTCTTAAATATTTTCACGTCTCTAAAAAACTTATTCTTGATTGATATTTTTCTGTACACTATTAGTTTATGAATATACTTATACACATGAAGATTCTTATATTTATTTGTAGGTAAAGATGTTTTCAAATATTTATCAAAATGTGTAGAACTTCCTGAAACCTTGTATTTCTCATACTCTCTTGCCTCTTTTGCTCTACACTTTTTTATCCCGCAAAAAATAATCATAATTATTATAAAAAAAATTATAATAACCATTCTCATCTTTTTATACTCTCTAATACCAACAATCATTTTATCTCCGTTACATATAATATCAATTAAACTGTTGTTATTCCACATTTTTCCTTTATTCATGATCCTTTATGCTCCGGCGTCTTCCGATGCGTCATCCTCTGTATCCTCTGCTACTACCGGTCTGTCTTCAGGGTTGTAGTCTGCAGGTGCTTCCTTTAAGTTGTCATCTACGATCTCCTCGCGCACCTTAGCTATAGACGCGATCCTGACATCGCTGTCTCTGTCGATATTCATAAGCTTAACTCCGGATGTTACACGCGAGAGGAGTCTCACATCCATCACATTCATACGGATGATGACACCTTCGTTGGTGATAAGCATGATCTCTTTGTCCTTGCCAACGCATTTTGCGCCGACAAGTTCACCTGTTTTTTCGGTGATCTTGTAGCATTTAACTCCCTTACCACCGCGGTGCTGTGTACTGAATTCATCAATTCGCGTTGCTTTTCCCATACCGTATTCGGTAGCAAACAGTATCGCGCCGCCCTGTGAATCCATCTGCATCGCAACTACTTCGTCGTCCTTACCAAGGGTAATTCCTTTGACACCGATCGATGTACGACCGATGATCCTTGCTTCTGTTTCAGGGAACCTGATGCACATTCCTTTTTTCGTGATAAGGAAAATATCATTTGTATTGTCAGTGAGCTTAACCTCTATCAGCTCATCTCCTTCACGCAGATTGATCGCGATCAGACCGGTTTTGCGGATATTTTTGTAATCCTCAAGCTTTGTTTTTTTGACGGTTCCGTTTTTGGTCGCCATAAAGAGGTATTTTTCTGTATCAAAAGCGTGCATCGCTATCATAGCGGTTATTTTTTCATCGGGCTCAAGCTGCAAAAGGTTTACTATCGCTGTTCCCCTTGCTGTCCTGCTTGCCTCCGGTATCTCGTACGCTTTGATCCTGAAGCACCTTCCGGTATTTGTGAAGAACATCACAAAATGGTGCGATGTCGCCATCAAAAGGTCTTCGATATAGTCGTCCTCTATCGTCTGCATTCCTTTGATTCCTTTTCCGCCGCGATGCTGCGAACGGAAGTTATCCGGAGTCATTCTCTTGATGTAGCCTTTTTTGGTCATCGCGAGTACGCAGTTTTCGATCGGGATCATATCCTCTATTGAGATATCATACACGTCAAATCCGATGCTTGTCCTTCTCTCGTCGCCGAATTTGTCGCGGATGACCTCAAGCTCTGTTTTGATCACTCCGAGAAGGAGATTGTGATCTGCAAGGATAGCCTTGAATTCTTTGATCTTGTTCTGAAGCTCTGCAAACTCGTTCTCAAGCTTTTCTCTTTCGAGTCCTGTGAGAGCTCTCAGTCTCATCTCGACTATAGCCGATGACTGGATCTCATCAAGATCAAACCTTTCCTGAAGCTTTTCTTTTGCTTCCGCGGTTGACTGTGATCCGCGGATTATTTTTATCACTTCATCGATATTGTCAAGCGCTATAAGCAATCCTTTGACGATATGTGCGCGCTCTTCTGCTTTTTTGAGGTCGAATTTCGTCCTTCTGGTGACAACCTCTTCCTGATGATGCAGATAATACTCGAGCATCTGACGCAGGTTCAATACCTTTGGCTCGAGCACGCCGCCTTTGTTTGGTACAAGCGCGAGCATATTGACACCAAATGTATCCTGCATCTGTGTATGCTTGAAAAGCTGGTTTAGCACAACATTTGCATTTGCATCACGACGAAGCTCTACAACTACTCGCATTCCTTCACGGTTTGACTCATCACGAAGCTCTGTGATACCGTCTATTCTTTTTTCCTTGTGAAGCTCTGCTATTTTTTCGATCAAACGGGCTTTGTTGACCATATATGGAAGCTCTGTCACGACGATCCTTGACTTGCCGTTGTCCATTTCCTCAATGTCTGTGACCGCGCGAACCCTGATTTTTCCGCGTCCTGTACGGTATGCTTCCTCTATTCCCCTTCTTCCGAGGATGGTCGCTCCCGTCGGAAAATCAGGTCCTTTTATGATCTCCATAAGCTCGTCTATTTCCGTGTCTCTGTCCTCATTGACGCGGTTGTCGATAAGCTTGATCACTCCGTTGATAACCTCTGTCAGGTTGTGCGGCGGGATGTTTGTCGCCATACCTACAGCTATTCCCGATGCACCGTTTACCAAAAGGTTCGGAAATCTCGCCGGGAGTACGGAAGGCTCTTTTTCTGTCTCGTCGAAGTTCGGTATGAAATCAACAGTATCCTTGCCGATATCCGAAAGCATCTCCATAGAAATTTTGCTGAGACGCGCCTCAGTATAACGCATGGCAGCCGCGCCGTCTCCGTCCACTGAACCAAAGTTTCCGTGACCGTCAACAAGCGGATAATGCGTGTTCCAATCCTGTGCAAGATTTACCAACGCACCGTAGATAGAACTGTCACCGTGTGGGTGATATTTACCCATTGTATCACCGACGATACGCGCACATTTACGATGCGGCTTGTCGGGTGTGTTGTTCAGTTCGTTCATAGCGTGCAGGATTCGCCTTTGCACCGGCTTCATTCCGTCCCTGACATCGGGAAGCGCCCTCGCCACGATAACCGACATCGAATACTCGATATAATTGGTCTCCATGGTTTTTTTCAAGTCTACCGGCTTAATCTCATCCATTCTTTCTTCATCCATTATGATCGTAATCTCCCATTAATATAATTGCGTTTACAGTTTGTCGGAGCATTTTTATGAAAAAATGTCCGCTTTTTTTTTGATAAAAATGTTCCGCTGTTTCTATATATCCAGATTCTTGGCGTACTTGGCGTTTGCCTCGATGAACTCTCGTCTCGGCTCTACCTCATCACCCATAAGTGTGTTGAATGTAAGGTCGATCTCTTCATTGTCCTCATCATTCATCTCGACTCTGAGCAGTACTCTTTTTTCAGGATCCATGGTCGTATCCCAAAGCTGCTCGGCATCCATCTCACCAAGACCTTTGTATCGCTGGATCGCGTTATTTCCGTCACGGCCGATCGACTCAAGCACGGCGTTTAGCTCGTCATCCGTGTACGCATAGTATGTTTTTTTGTTTTTGTCGACCTTGTAGAGCGGTG
>CAMVCQ010000079.1 GCA_947166015.1 uncultured Lachnospiraceae bacterium | reverse complement strand
CCGGGATGTACTCATCGATTGTATCCATAAGCTCCATGATCTTGTCTCCCCACTCACCTGCAGGATCTTCAAGAGCTTTAAGAGCTGATCCTTTGATGATCGGGCATCCTTCGAAACCATACTCCTCAAGCTGCTCTGTAACTTCCATCTCTACAAGCTCGATAAGCTCGTCGTCGATGTCAGGGCTGTCGCACTTGTTAAGGAATACGATGATCTTAGGCACACCTACCTGACGAGACAGAAGGATGTGCTCCTTTGTCTGAGCCATAACACCGTCTGTTGCAGCAACAACGAGAATGGCACCGTCCATCTGAGCTGCTCCTGTGATCATGTTCTTTACGTAGTCAGCATGTCCCGGACAGTCAACGTGTGCATAGTGACGTTTGTCTGTCTCATACTCAACGTGTGCTGTAGAGATTGTGATTCCACGCTCTCTCTCTTCCGGTGCTTTGTCGATATTCTCGAAGTCAGTAGCCTCGTTACCTGCTACACGCTCTGAAAGAACCTTTGTAATAGCAGCAGTAAGGGTTGTCTTACCATGGTCTACGTGACCGATAGTACCGATGTTTACGTGCGGCTTACTTCTTACATACTTTTCCTTAGCCATTTTTAAAATCCTCCTAAAAAATTAAATACAATTTCCATAAGCTACATTATATTAGTTTTTCCCGAAAAATGCAAGCATTATTTGAAAAAATGATTACTGTCCGTTTTTCTGAGAAAGAACTTTTTCCTGAACGTTCTTCGGGCACTGCTCGTACTTCTCAAAGAACATTGAGTAGTTACCGCGTCCCTGTGTTGAAGAACGAAGCTCTGTTGCATATCCGAACATCTCTGCGAGCGGTACGAATGCGCGAACTATTTTTCCGCCTCCGACATCGTCCATTCCTTCGATCTGTCCGCGTTTTGCGTTGAGCGATCCGATAACGTCACCCATATACTCCTCAGGCATTGTTACCTCAACCTTCATGATAGGCTCGAGCAGAACTGCGTTTCCTTTCTGCATAGCCTCTTTGAAGGCCATAGATCCGGCAATGTGGAACGCCATCTCGGATGAGTCGACCTCGTGGTATGAACCGTGGTAGCAGTTTGCGTGTACACCGAGTACAGGGAATCCTGCGAGGATACCTGCTTGCATAGCCTCCTGTATACCACTGTCTACAGCCGGGATGTACTCCTTCGGAATAGCACCACCGACGACAGTTGACTCGAATTCGTATGTTGTCTCTCCGTTCGGATCAATAGGTGTAAACTTCACGCAGCAGTGTCCGTACTGACCACGACCACCTGACTGTTTAGCATATTTGGAGTCGATGTCGACTTCCTTGGTAAATGCTTCTTTGTATGCAACCTGAGGTGCACCTACGTTAGCCTCTACCTTGAACTCACGAAGCAGACGGTCTACCAGGACTTCAAGGTGAAGCTCACCCATTCCTGCGATGATAGTCTGTCCTGTCTCTGAGTTTGTATGAGCACGGAAGGTCGGATCCTCTTCAGCAAGCTTAGCCAAAGCCTCACCCATCTTGCCCTGGTCATTTTTCGTTTTCGGCTCGATAGCGAGCTCGATTACAGGCTCAGGGAACTCCATAGACTCAAGGATAACCGGATGCTGCTCGTCACAGATGGTATCACCTGTTGATGTAATTTTAAATCCTACGGCTGCAGCGATATCTCCTGAGTATACCTTGTCAAGCTCAGAACGGTTGTTGGCGTGCATCTGAAGGATACGTCCAACACGCTCTTTTTTGCCTTTTGTTGCATTCAGTACATATGAACCTGCGTTCAATGTTCCCGAATACACTCTGAAGAACGCAAGCTTTCCTACGAACGGGTCTGCCATGATCTTGAATGCAAGAGCTGAGAACGGCTCTTCATCAGATGAATGACGAACACATTCGTTACCGTCAAGGTCCGTACCTGTGATATCAGGGATATCTGTAGGTGCGGGCATGTACTCGATAACACCGTCAAGAAGCTTCTGTACGCCCTTATTTTTGTAAGCGGATCCGCAATATACCGGAACTGCTGTACAAGCGATGGTTCCTTTACGAAGTGCAGCCTTCATCTCGTCGATAGTAGGCTCCTCTCCTCCGTCAAGAAACTCAAGATATTTCATTTCGAGGTCCTCATCAAGCTCGCATACCTTCTCGATAAGGTTGTCTCTCCACTCGTTTGCAAGGTCTTTGAGGTCATCCGGGATCTCTGTGATCTCGATATCCTTTCCCTCATCATCCTTGTAATAATATGCTTCCATCTCAAACAGATCGATAAGTCCGATGAAATCATCCTCTTTTCCGATCGGAATCTGAACCGGAATAGCATTTTTTCCAAGACGATCGATGATCGTCTGTACTGAGTAGAAGAAGTCAGCTCCAAGCTTATCCATCTTGTTGATGAATGCCATACGAGGAACGTTGTATGTGTCAGCCTGACGCCATACATTCTCTGACTGCGGCTCTACTCCGGCCTTTGCATCAAATACACCAACCGCACCATCAAGTACGCGAAGTGATCTCTCAACCTCGACCGTGAAGTCCACGTGTCCGGGTGTATCGATGATATTGATACGGTGCTCCTGTGCACCAGCTTTAGCTTTGTGATGGTCCTCAAGAGTCCAATGACAGGTTGTAGCGGCAGATGTGATCGTGATACCACGCTCTTTCTCCTGCTCCATCCAGTCCATAGTGGAAGCTCCGTCATGAGTCTCACCGATTTTGTAGTTGACACCGGTATAGTAAAGAATACGCTCTGTAAGCGTCGTCTTGCCGGCATCTATATGAGCCATAATACCAATGTTTCTGGTACGCTCAAGTGGATATTGTCTTCCAGCCAAAACTTTTTCCTCCTTTTACCAGCGATAATGTGCAAATGCTTTGTTTGCCTCTGCCATTTTGTGCATATCTTCTTTTCTTTTCACAGCTGCGCCTGTATTGTTAGCCGCATCCATGATCTCTCCAGCAAGTCTCTCCTTCATTGTTTTCTCACCTCTTGCGCGTGAGAATGTGGTGAGCCAGCGAAGAGCAAGAGCCTGTCTACGATCAGGACGAACCTCGATCGGAACCTGATATGTTGATCCACCGATTCGTCTTGCTTTGACTTCAAGCTCAGGCATAACATTTTTGAGCGCCTCGTCAAATACTTCGAGTGCGTCCTTGCCTGTTTTGTCAGCAACCTCTTCAAATGCTCCGTAAACGATTTTCTGGGCAACACCCTTTTTTCCGTCGAGCATGATGTTGTTGATGAGCTTAGTCACTACTTTGTTTTTGTAGACGGGATCTGCCAGTACATCTCTTTTCTGAATATGTCCTTTTCTTGGCACGATACTTCCCTCCTTAATAATAATATTAGATCACAGGTACTCACGTCACGGTGACTCTTCGATATATTGTTGCACACGATATTGTTGCATACGGATGTGCAATCTGTCGGAGATTCACCTGAAATCACGACGATTTCATGGTGAATGACGACATGGTTTGATTGCACACGGATGTGCAATCTGTCGGAGATTCACCTTGTGTTACGCACCAGATTTTTCCTTACATATTATAGTTATATAAAATGTGAAAATTAATCCGGTACATTACCCTGCAGCTTGACAGTTTATATACTCTGTCAGGCTTTTGCATCACTTGGATGCCTTCGGTCTTTTCGCTCCATACTTGGAACGAGCTTGTTTTCTGTCAGCAACACCGGCTGTATCGAGTGTTCCACGGATGATGTGATAACGTGTTCCCGGAAGGTCCTTGACACGTCCGCCACGGATCATAACCACGCTATGCTCCTGAAGGTTGTGTCCCTCGCCCGGAATATAGCTTGTTACCTCGATGCCGTTGGAAAGACGAACTCTGGCGATCTTACGAAGTGCTGAATTCGGTTTTTTCGGTGTAGCCGTACGAACTACAGTACACACACCACGCTTCTGCGGAGAGCTGGCCTTGACCGGTCTCTTTTTCAGCGAGTTGTAGGTAGACTGCAGTGCCGGTGAATTTGATTTCTTGGCAACCGATTTTCTTCCCTGCTTGACAAGCTGGTTAAATGTAGGCATTAATTTTCACCTCCTGTTCTTTTTTTACTGTATCCGTGCACACCAAAAAAGGGCGTCCGCACAGACACGCCCTAACATCATAACCTAATTATATGTAATTGTCAACTTGTTTTTTGAAAAATGTCCCGATTTTTCTACTTTCCGAATATGTCTGCCGGAGTCAGTGCCTGAAGCTTTGACAAAAATGCACTGCCGGACACAGCCTCCGTAACCTCACGACACCACTCGACATTTTTGAACTGCGCGATCACCAGTATCGTCACCCACAGGACGAGAAGCCCCAAAATAAGCCCGACTATGACTCCTCCGATCCGGTTAAATGTACTGACAACAGGGATTTTGTCGACTATTTTCAGCACCCTCGCTATGACCGCAAGGATAATAGACGAAATAATGAGTGCCGCCAAAAATGCCGCGCCGGCTCTCGCTCCACCCTCAAGCGGTATCACATACCACAGTCCGACGGTCAGAATGATCGTCATTATAATAAGAAGGATAAATCTGACAAGGCCGTACACCTTCATCAAAAGTCCCCTAAACCAACCGTCTATGACCGAGAACAAAAGCATTCCCAGAGCGATCAGCTCAACAACCCAAGTGCTTATCATCTTTTCCTCTCTATCGTTTTATGCGTATCCTCTTGATCGTGTTGTAATCAACCAGGATGTACTCCACATTTGAACCACCCGGGAATACTCCGTCCGTTTCGACATCGAATTCCCCTGAGAATTTTTCTTTTCCATTCACTCTCACAACATCGACGCTATGCGGCGCTGAAAAATACAGCTCATCCCCATATATTTTGAAATCGCCGTAATCATAGTCTATTTTTCTGTCAAATATGTCATTTCCTTCAATATCATACAGGTGCAGTACCTTTGTCGCCCCGCTTTTGTCCACGGTAACGATCCCCAGATACTCGGCACTGTAGGCGATGCTCATCACCGTGTCGTTGAATTCCTTTGTGTACATAAGCTCAGGTTTTTTCATATTTCTGTAGACATCTACGCCCTTTTCCCGAAATATCGCAACAGTATCCTCCGTCAAAAATGATATGCCCGAAACCATTTCCTTGTCGTATTCTTTTCCACCGACAAGCATGTTGTTGTCCTTGCCGACCTCGGAAAAATTGTAAAAATTCACCTGTGACTTCGCTTCGTTATTTTCGGTAGTCATATAGGAAGCTACTATCGTCGCTCCGTCAGGTGATATGTCAAAATCCATCGGATATCCGTCGTCAGATACCACTGTCGGGATCTCCGCCACAAGGCTTCCGGAATTGCTATATGGATTGTACAGCTTCAGCGTGTTGGATTCCGGCTCCTGCTCAAGCACCGCAGCGATTCCCTGCGATGAAACCCTCGCTCTTACGATCGGATAGGAGGTCTCCATACCAACTCCCTCATCCTCTCCATCATATACATGGAAGGAATTGCCTCCGATGTCAGCCGCGATCACCCTTTTGTCGCATATATCAACCTGCGCCTGCTTCATCTCGTAACCGCCGTTCCAGACCGGTCTGCCGTTCGGGTCGATCAGGCTTATTCCGTTGTTGGAAAATTTGAGGATATTTTTCTGAAAATATCTATATTCTACATTGTTTGAATCGCTTCTTTCGACCTCGCTCACCACATCGAAATGCCTGTAGCAACGATTGCCGAATTGCAAGGACAACAGCAAAAGGCCTCCCACTCCGAAAACAATTATCGAAAGTGAGATGACCCATATAAAAATGAATGCTTTTTTTTCGTTATCGGACTTGCTTTTGAAATCAAAATGATTCCACAGAACATGCTCTGTTTCGCCGCCGTTTTTCAATCTGCTTTTCAAGCTGTCTGATATCATAACTCCGTCCTGCCTTCAAGCGCACGGTACAATGTCATCTCGTCGACATACTCAAGTGCTCCGCCTACCGGAACACCGCTCGCGATCCTCGTGACCTTGATCCCCGCCTGTTTGACGTATTTACTTATCCAAAGTGCAGTCGCCTCTCCCTCAACCGTTGAGTTTGTAGCCACTATCACCTCGTCTGTTTCCTGTTTTGTAAGTCTCACCAAAAGTTCTTTGAGTTTCAGATTCTCCGGTTGTACACCGATCATAGGATTGACCGCACCGTGGAGAACATGGTAGACTCCCTCGTACTGACCTGTTTTTTCATATGCTACCAGATCGGACGGCTCCTCTACTACCATGATTATCCTGTGATTTCTTTTGCTGTCCGCACACACGGGACAAAGCTCAGAATCAGAGAGATTGAAGCATTCCTTGCATAGTCTGATCTTTGTCTTTGCCTCAAGAATGCTCTCCGCGAGCCTTTTTGCTCTGTCCTCGGGCATCTCAAGTATATGAAAAGCCAGTCTTTGCGCAGACTTCGGTCCTATTCCCGGCAATGCGGACATTTCTTCTATAAGTCTGTTGATGGATTCACTGTAATAATTCATCAGAAAGGAAATCCTCCGAGATTCATTCCACCGGTAAGCGCTTCCATTGATTTGGCGCTATCCTCGTCAATCTGTCTGCTTGCTTCATTTACCGCTGCCACGATGAGATCCTCGAGCATTTCTATATCATCGGGATCTACTACATCCTCCGAAAGCTTCACGGAAAGCAGCTCTCTGGTACCGGACATAGTGACTTTCACTGCACCACCACCGACGGAGGCCTCGTATTCTTTTTCCTCCATCTCTTTTTGGTTTTGCTCCATCTGGCGCTGCATCCTCTGCGCCTGCTTCATGAGATTGTTCATGTTTCCCGGCATTCCGCCTCCCGGAATTCCTCCGCCTCTTCTTGCCATTTTTTCTTCCTCCAAAAATGTTTTGTAAAAATGATGATTTATAATATCGCTATAAAATGCTGTTTTCTTACGAAAAATGTCAGCCCACTTGCTCTACCTCGACATTTTTAATCAGCTTTCTGAGATCTACCGTCTCCAATCTATCCCTGGCTTTCGAGATGTCCTTGGTCACAACCCTGACATCCTTTTGTATGGTCTCTGCGATCGTTTGCTTGAGGAGACTCACGCCTTTGCCACCGTCCTCCTCGACAAATGATTTGTCAAAGCTATCAGAGAAAGCCAGCACAAGCCTTCCTTCATCGTCAAGTGACGGAACAGCGTTTTTGAGACATGCCAAAAGCGCACCGTTTTGGGGAGCTTTTGCGATCTTCCCCATTATATGGTCCCAATTCGCTATGACTCCTTTTATGTCATCGGGGATAGCTTCCTCCCTGATGGGCTCCGGCGTCGGGGCCTGAGGTTTTGCCTCACCACCCGCTGCGGCATTTGGCGCGGACACCACAGTATACATCCCTGCCTCAAGCTTATCCTTTAGCACTTCGACCTCTGTCTGAAGTGTCCTTATCTGGTCTATCAGCGAATCGTTGTCGGTTTGCATCTGCGGTCTGCAAAGTCTGATCATGGCGACCTCAAAAATAACCCTTCTGTCGGTAGCCACCCTGAGCTCCGTGATAAGCGCGGACACCACATGGATGTATCTGATGATCTGCTCAGGTTCGAGAGACTCGGCAAAG
>CAMVCQ010000078.1 GCA_947166015.1 uncultured Lachnospiraceae bacterium | reverse complement strand
ACTAACATTAAAATAACATATCAAATGCTATTTAGCAACTGTTTTTAGTTGCAAGACTTGGCATTCACTTCATTTTTTTCACCCTTTAACCGGCTAACCCCAAGAACTACGACTGAAAAATACATGTCACTTGCAAAACTGTCGCAAAAATGGTAAAATCAAATACAGTGCTTTCCAATATTCTTTTTTTGGAATCGCTATACTAATCATCTTTGATCATAGGAGGTAAAACAAATGCTACAAAAGAAATCATCAAAACTGCTATGCTTTATCCTTGCATCGGCAATGCTGATCTGTGTTTCAGGCGGAATCAGTAACTCACGATCAGCCTCTGCAGCTACGGTTATATCGACCATAGACCTGCACAACTTTGATAATGGATTCTACGTGGGCCAGGAAGTTCCATTTCTTGCTGAAACAGACGACGAAGACAAGGTTGAAATAGCCGCCGAATGGTGGACTGATTCATCCGGCGAGGTAGTTGCCAGCATAGACCACCAGTTAGAAATACATACTGATTTCATACCAACTCCCGGTGTTTACTATTACGGTGTGAGATTTGAAGCCAAGGAAGGATATGAATTCTCGGAGGAAACAAAGATATACGAAGGTGGTGTAGAGCTTTCTTCAGGCGTTGAAAAAATCACCGTTTTTCCCGACAGGAAATACATAACTTTTGATAAGATTTGTAAAAAAACACTTACAGACAGTTCAAGCGGCCATAAAATCGATGTTAAATCACTTAAACTCAGTAAAGAAAAATATGTTTACGACGGCAAAGCTCACAAGCCCACTGTATCCGCCAAGATGGTAGACGGCAGTTCTGTTGACGGTTTTATGACTGTCAACTACAGCAATTCAAACCCGGTTGACGTCGGTTTTTACTCAGTATTTGTGACCCCTGATAATACAGCAATTTTCAGTGACGGCGATGCTTTAAAGACCCTTGTTTACTACATCATTCCGAAATCAACTTCCATCAAATCATTATCAGCATCCAAAAAAGCTCTGACCGTAAAATGGAAAAAACAGGCAACTCAAACAACCGGATATATCGTACAACTATCAAAAGATAAGTCTTTCAAAAAAATTGCAAAAACAAAAACTATCAAGAAAACCGGTACAACATCAGCTAAATTCAGCGGACTCAAATCAAAAACAAAGTATTACGCTCGCGTATGCGCTTACAAAAAGGTTGCTTCTTCAAATATTCAGTCCGCCTGGAGTTCTGTAAAAAACAAAAAAGCAAAATAAAGCATATTTATTCATATTCTTTCTAAAGCAAACGGGGCGACCTTATTAAGGTCGCCCCTTGTATATGCATTATTCATCTGTATGACCGTTTTATGTCTTTGTATTGTTCTCTGTCCTCTGTATTTGTACTGAAAAACATTCCTTTTGATCCACCGTATATTATGCCTGTTATTTCAACGCTTTCTCAAGTGCAGCAACTACTATTTCAAGCACTTTGATTCTTGCATAATACTTATCATTTGCCTCTATCACGTGCCACGGTGCGTGTCCTGTTGATGTGCGGACTATCATCTCATCGACGGCTTTTTCGTACTCGTCCCATTTTTCACGATTGCGCCAATCCTCATCGGTGATCTTCCACTGCTTCTCAGGAGTCTCCTGGCGGGATTTGAACCTCGCAGCCTGCTCATCCTTGTCTATATGCATCCAGAATTTGAGGATAACCGTACCGTTTTTGGCAAGCTGCGCTTCCATATTGTTTATCTCGGCGTACGCCCTTTTCCACTCATCCTCGGTCGCAAATCCCTCTATCCTCTCAACCATCACACGACCATACCAGGTTCTGTCAAAAATGGCCAGATGGCCGTCTTTGGGGAATTTTTCCCAGAAACGCCACAGATAATGATGCGCTCTTTCTATGTCATTCGGTGATGCTGTCGGAACAACCTCGTATCCTCTCGGGTCGATCGCCTGAGTTATTCTTTTGATAGCGCCGCCTTTTCCTCCGGCATCCCATCCCTCGAACGCAAGGACAACCGGAACTCTTTTCAGATACATCTTGTTATGTAGCACGGCAAGCCTTCTTTGAAGCTCCTTTTTGCGTTTCCTGTAATCCTCTTCGCTGATTGTTTTTGAAAGATCAACACCTGCGAGAACTCCGTTTTTGAAATCTTCATGCTTAATATTTACAGATGAGTCCTTTTCACCGCCGGCCGAAGCTTTTTCAGCCTTATTTTCAGCCTTGCTTTCAGCTTTTTTTATTGCTTCCTCAAGAGCTTTGGCAACCGTTGTCAGTATCTTCATTGTAGCGTATTTTCTGTCCATTGCTTCAACTACAGTCCATGGACAGTTTTCAGTATCGGTATTTATCAGCAGTTCATCATATTTTTTGACCTGCTCTTCATAGTTTTTGTTCTGTATCCAATCGCTTTTTTTGACTCTCCACCGGGTCGACTTTGTTTTCATCAAAGCTGACAATCTGTTTTTCTGTTCTTTTTTGGTTATGGCAAGGAAAAATTTGATGATCAGGTTTCCATCATCCGTAAACTGTTTTTCAAACTGTCTGATCTCCTCGGGCGTCAGTTTCCCTGAAAAATATCCCTGGTACCAGCTTTTATCAAAAATGTGAATCCTTCCTTTTGCAGGTGTTTTTGTAAAAAATCTCCATAAATATGGGTGCATCCTGTCCTCTTCCGATTCCTTTTCGGTTGTAAATACCTGAAATCCCCTCGGGTCAAATGCCCTTATCATACGCCCTATCATAGTCCCTTTTCCGGACGCTTCATATCCCTCAAAAAGAACCATCACAGGTATTCCGAGTTCTTTTGCCCTTCGTTGAAGCTCTCCGATCCTCACCTCGAGTTTTTTCACTCTTTCACCGAAGTCTTTCCAGTCACCCTTTTTCTTCAAGTTGATTTTTTCCAGCATAATCATACCTCCCTTTCATTTTTCATGAAAAATACGCATTAAACACTTGCTTTGCTATCGGTACCGCAGCGGCACTTCCCGTGCCACCTTTTTCAACAACAATGCTTACTGCCACACATTTTCCATCCATCTTTGCATACCCTACAAACCAGCCGTGAGACTCGGATGAGCCGGACTTAAACTGGGCCGACCCGGTTTTCCCGGCAGCTTTGTAGGGAGTGCCATAGTATAACGATGATGCTGTTCCGTTCATGACAACCGCTCTCATCAATCGGTTCATTTTTTTTGCTTCATCTTTTGTGATCGCATTTTTCAGCTTTTTTGGTTCGTATTGAGTCAAAACCTTCCCATCAAATGATTCAATCCTGTCAACGAGATACGGTTTCATAAGCTTCCCACCATTAGCAACCGCACACGCAAGAAAAATGTTCTGAAGCGGAGTAACCAATACCTCTCCCTGTCCTATCGCAGACTGCATGATATCGCCTTTTGCGTCAGACGGTGTCAGCGTAAACCGTGATGAATTCTTTTCAATTTTGTCAATCGGCGTGGGTTTGTTGAAATACAGATCCTCGCATAAGCTTTTCCACTTATTCACATCAAGTCTGCTACCCATGTCGCAAAAAGCAGTATTACAGGATTCGGCAAAAGCATTTGTGAAATCAACCTTTCCATGTACTTCTCCGCCATAGCATTTGATACTTCCATCACCGGTTCCGACTTTTCCCTTGCATTTATATGAATAATCCTCATAATCAGAGTTTTGTCTCATATAGCTCAATGCGGTATACATCTTGAATGTCGACCCGGGTGGATACAGCCCTTGCGTAGCTCTATTGTACAACACAGAATTCTCGCTGTCCGCACTGTTTAGTTTTTTCCATGTTTCGTCAGTTAATTCATTGGGATTGTACGATGGTTTGCTGATCATAGCCAGCACTTTTCCTGTCTTCGGTTCTGCAACTACAACAGCTCCCCTTCTGTCGCCGAGCGCATCCGATGCCACCTTACTTATGTTATAATTAAGCGTTGTTATGACATTGTTTCCGGGGCTTTTTTCACCATTAAATTCATTTATCATACTGTCGATAGGATTTAGATTTGTACTTAAAAGATTGAAGTTCTCCGATGACTCAAGTCCCACTGCTCCGTACTTCGTCCTGCCCACAACATTTGCAAACATACTTCCATACGGATAATAACGCACTTCCTTGCCTTTTCTGCCTTTTTCGGTGACTGCAAGAGCTTTTCCATCTGAGGATCTGATCTCTCCTCTGGTGACTCTTTTTGCCCATATCTCTGCCCTTTTATTTGCAGGGTTATTGAGCACTTTTTCCGAATCATTTATCACGAAAAAAATGATGTATCCGAAAAGCACCATAAAAAGAATTATAAATACATAAGTAAAGGAGGCCATTTTTCTATTGTTTAACATTTCATCCGAGTTCTTCTTCGTCTTCGTACTCTGCTTCAATTTCGGCTACCTCCTCCCTCATTTTTTTCACATACAATCCCTGAATTATGCTAAATATAATAATAGTCGTGATCATAGAGCTTCCGCCATAGCTTATAAGCGGCAGAGTAACTCCTGTCGACGGTATAAACTTCGTAGCTCCTCCGACACATATAAATACCTGGAACATAAAAACTACGCTAAGCCCAAATGCACAAAGCTTGTAGAATTTGTTGGTCATTTTCATCGCAATATTTACAAACATTATATAACTGCTGATATATACAAGCATCAGGCAAATAGCAAAAATAACCCCAAGTTCCTCTGATATCGCAGCAAATATAAAATCGCTTTCAACAACCGGAACTGTTTCGGGCAAGCCCTGTCCAAGACCAAGCCCCATCACACCTCCTGTACCTATCGCAAACAATGACCTGCATATCTGATATCCGGCATCGTTTATGTTGCCCCAAGGGTCGCGCCAAGCCATCACTCGTATCCTCACATGACTAAACAGCTTGTACGCAGCAAGAGCAGCTACCGTACCGACTCCGAGTCCCGCCGCGAGATAAAGCCACTGTGATGTAGCGATATACAGCATAGAAAGATATGTAAAGAAAAATATCAATGCTCCGCCAAGGTCTTTTTCAAGTACCAGAACGCCCACATGCGCAGCCGCAATAATTGTTATAATTACAACGTATTTGAAGTCGTTTCTTTTTGACAATGCCGCAGCCACAAAAAATACAAACAATATCTTGACAAACTCTGACGGCTGCATTTCAAATCCACCTATGGCAACCCAGTTTTTCGCTCCATAATGCTCAACACCTATGACAAAAACAAGCAAAAGCATGCCTATCCCGACTATGGCATACGCGGTCCCGAGTTTCTCCCAAACCTTGAATCTGTCGATCAAAAATGGTACAAACAAGCATAGTCCCATAGCGACAGATGCAAACAAAAGCTGCTTTATCATGTAATCGATATTTAATCTTGTAAGTATGATAAATCCTATCAGCAAGCAAAGCATCATGTTGTTTAATATCAGCTTTGACAGGCCGTTGTATATTTTTTGATACATGATGATGAAGCCTATGTAGAATATCAGTCCAAGTGACAGTACAAATATATACTTCGCTTTGGGGTGCTCGAGCACAAGTACTGCGCTGCACAGCAGGTAGATCAGTATGGTTATCGTTCTTTGCGCCGAGTATATGCCGCGGCGCTTTTCCTCGGAGCTGCCGGCAAATGATACGAAGCACAAAAACACATATATGATCATGAATAATACGAGTAGGTATCTCGATAATTCTGCTACTATTAGTTCCATTTTTATTACCTCAAAATAATTATTATTTCACAAAAATTGACGTGTATTCGTACTCTCTGTGACGAATGACCGAAAAAGTATCTCGCTTCGGCGTCGTAATCTCCGTCGCATCAATCCGGTGTTTCGTGGTCATAACCGGTATCTGTTTCGCATCAAGCGCCACAACACCGACGATACCAAGCCCGGCAAATACATCCTTCGCCAAGTCATTTTCCATATAGAGATTTACATCGGCATACATCGGGGTCGACGAGAAAAATCTGTTTCTAAACGCGATCGACGCAAGGCTG
Organism: uncultured Lachnospiraceae bacterium; assembly: GCA_947166015.1. Lineage (GTDB taxonomy): Bacteria > Bacillota > Clostridia > Lachnospirales > Lachnospiraceae > Eubacterium_F. The sequence continues at coordinate 1,835 of CAMVCQ010000078.1, read as the reverse complement.
TTTGCGACAAAAATGTCCCCGAAACTATCATCGCCGTAGTCAGCCAAAATGCGGCTTACAAGCGTCTCGACCTTTTCAAGTACTTCCCCATGAAGCGGTCGCGGAATCGAAAATGCAAAGGTCTTATCAGACGACTTTCTGATCTTGATATATTCTTTTATTTCTTCTTCCGAAAAGCCTTCAAGACGCACTATCAATATATCATTTTTATTCGACTTTTTTATGTCGGATTTTAATTGTTCCAGGCTAAGTATCGATACAAACTTTTTCTCATTACCAGCAGTTATACCGACCGAGCTTATTATATCATCGTGCTCAAAACAATTATCTGATTCAAAGCCGTTTCTGTTTTCAGCATCATTATAATTCAATTTCTTGTCATCATACTGCTTCACGATATCTGTCAGCCCGGAATAATCAGCATTTTGGCTTGACCTTTGTAGTGCTATATATTTCTTCGTAAACTCTTCTTCCCATTTATCCAGAACATTGCGCCTTAGCTCCTTCACTTCTTTCATCGGGAAAAAGCAGTCTCCGTCAGGCACAAATTCAACTCTTTCCGGAACAAATCCTGTATCGTTTAGCTTACCCACTGCTTTTATCACATCTTCTTTTGTAACAGGCTTTGATGTGGCTTTTTGGACCTCGCTGCCACTGACAGTAACCGACATTTCTTTTGCCGTAAATGTCATTTCAAGCAGCTCCCCTGCCTTTGCGAGGACTGATATTTCTGCAGGGATCCTTGATGCTTCGGCGGCATCGTTTATCATGTCATCGATTTTTTCGAGCAGATGATTGTTTCTGACTCTGTAAACCTCGTCATTTGACTTGACATCACAGTACCCGATATTTGCTGAAATTCTTTCACCCTTTTTTGATGCGTTTGCAGCGGTAAACTCATATATTTTTTCACCGTTTCTGATGATATCAAGTACATCTTTTGGATTGACTTTTTCTGTGAGTACAATCTCTGCCTTTGAATTCTTTTTGCTTTTATCTACCGAAACAACCTTTCCGACAGGCACTCCTCTGTGGCCTTTTATCGACTTTTCGATAGTTTCATCGGATTGACCGGCAAACAAAAACGCCGGAAAGCTTCCACCTCTGTTGTATATATCAAGGGCGTTTTTTATGTCTTTGTTTAGTTCACTTTCGGGATCACGCTTAAGCTCACAAAAATGCTCCCTTCCTTTTTCAATATAAACATCAGTATAGTGCTTATACAGATGTGCCATATAAGCCGCATAATATTTATTTTTCATGCGACCTTCTATCTTGAATGAATTGATCCCGGCATCTACAAGCTCAGGGATGAAGCCGAGCGTCATACTGTCCTTGGCATTCAGATAGTAAGCCTCACCATTTTTTGAATCATATTTCAATCTGCAGGGACCTGCGCACGCTCCTCTGTTTCCGCTCCTTCCGCCGATATGCTCGCTCATCAGGCACCAACCCGAATAACAAACACATAGAGCACCGTGTACAAACACCTCTATCTCAACATCAGTTTTCTCTCTCATCAGGCGGATCTCATCTATCGTAAGCTCTCTTGCGGGCACTACCCTTGTGACGCCGTATTTTTTGATAAGCTCGATCTCATCGGCAGATAATATCGCCATCTGTGTGCTCGCATGGATATCAAGCGTAGGATAACATTCATGTATCGCCTTCATCACGCCCATATCCTGGACTATCACGGCATCAAGCCCGGCATCAAACAGAGGCTTCAGCATCTGCAAAAGCTCCGGCATCTCGTCATCACGGACAAGCGTATTTACTGTCAGATACAGCTTTTTGTCCATCATATGAAGCCTGTACAGCGCCCTTATGATCTC
>CAMVCQ010000077.1 GCA_947166015.1 uncultured Lachnospiraceae bacterium | reverse complement strand
TCAGCATCTGTCACCTTTTTTCACCTCCGTTGGTAATTACTTTTATTTCTTAATTATTTAAACTATCATTACTTTTTTTCAAATACTTTTATAAACCGGCTAATAAAATGTCTTTACTACCTGTCCGATCAAAAGGTCCCACCCGTCCGCGAGGACAAAAAGGAGTATCTTGAACGGCATCGAGATCGTCGTGGGCGGTAGCATCATCATACCCATCGACATAAGCGTCGAGGCGACGACCATATCTATAACTATGAACGGCAAATACAACAAAAATCCCATGATAAATGCCGCCCTGAGTTCGCTTATCATAAACGCAGGCAACAGCACCGTGGTCGGGATCTGATCTATGTCATCCACAACCGTATCATCTTTTTGCTCCTGTATATCCAAAAACAATTTGATATCCTTGCGGTTTGTCTGCTTGAACATAAACTCCCTGATAGGAGCAAGCCCGGCATTTAGCGCTTCCTCTTGCGTAATCTCTCCTGCATCAAAAGGTTGTATCGCATCTGTGTTTATCCTCGCCATAACAGGCGACATGATAAAAAGCGTTATAAACAAAGCTAATCCCAAAAGCACCTGGTTTGGCGGTGCTGTTTGGGTTCCCAATGCGGTACGAACAAAATGAAGCACCACAATAATCCTGGTAAATGATGTCATCATCAGCAGGATAAACGGTGCTATCGACAAAACCGTCAACACGAGAAGAATTCTTAGCGGAGCTGACAGCCCTGTGCTTCCAGCGTTTGACGAAATATTAAACTGAAAATCCTCCGGAGAATCAGGATCCTGTCGCTCCCCGGTTGTCGTTCCCTCTATATGATCCTGATCGGCATCTGACTTGACAGCCGGTGCCGCATAGGCTGTTTGGGACGATTTGATTGTACCACAAAAAAAGGTTACCACTACCAGTACGACCATCAGAATGACAAAGCGGGAAACTGCCTTAACATTCTTTTTCATACACATACGTACCAACCTTTTCTTGAATTAATTATTATTTTTGTCTTTCTTTAATCTGCCGATAACCTCCTTGAACGACAGAGTACCGGCAGAATTATCTGCACCTGACAGATCAAGCTGATCCTCCGAAAGCTCTGTTAAAAATGAAACATCATCTTTCGAAATGCCAATAGCATAATATCCGGTTCCTATCTTTACAATCTGAATGTATTTGTTTGTCGCTATGCGAAACGTCTCTATAACCGAGATATTTTTCGCATGCGACTGTATTGCGCCGGATTTACCTACCCATTTTGTTGTAAAGTATGTTGCTACCAAGATCAGAACAAAAACGATCAGGACAACAACCAACTGAATTATATTGGATAGCATCGATCAACCTATCGCTTTCTTGACAGCCTCCAGTACACGGTCTGCCTGAAACGGCTTAACTATAAAGTCTTTTGCACCTGACTGGATGGACTCAATAACCATCGCCTGCTGTCCCATAGCTGAACACATGATAACACAGGCATTGGCATCTCCTTCTTTGATTTTTTTGAGAGCCTGGATCCCGTCCATTTCCGGCATGGTGATATCCATCATAACAAGGTCAGGATTAGTCTCATTGTACTTCTCAACCGCCTTCGCTCCATTTTCAGCTTCACCAGCAACGTCATACCCATTTTTTGTAAGTATGTCTTTGATCATGACTCTCATGAACGCTGCATCGTCGCAAATCAAAACACTCTTAGCCATTATGTTTTCCTCCATATCAAGATTCTTTTATGATCTCAGTCACTCGTATACCGAAGCTTTCCTCGATAACAACGACTTCGCCTTTTGCAACAAACTTACCGTTTACCAATACATCTATCGGTTCACCTGCCAGCTTATCCAGTTCTATGATAGTACCCGGTGAAAAATCAAGTATCTCTTTGATCGATTTACTTGTTCGTCCGAGTTCCACCGTAACCTCCAGAGGTACATCCATGATAAGGTCGATGTTTTCCGGAGCTATACCTGACAAATCAGGTGGTTGCATAAAGCTTTGGAACTGAGCCGGTTGAATGTTGTAATCCATCGGCGGCATAGCATACATCGGCTGCCCTGTCGGCATTTGCATCTGCGGTTGCATCTGCGGTTGTCCTGCCGGTGGCGGAGGCGCCGCTGCTGCAGGTGCCGGTCCCGGTGCCGGAGCCGGAGCAGGCTCTGCTGCTGCCGGTGGAGGTGCCGCCGCTGCTGCTTCAGGAGCAGGCGCTACTTCCTCCGGTTCGTCGGATATACCGGCGAACTGTCTGTACACTCTCCTCGCGAAATCTATCGGATAAAGCTGCATGATCTGTGAATCCACAAGATCGCCTATCTCCATCCTAAACGCAACCTGTACAAACCTGTCATCAACCAGTCCTTCAAGCTCGTTTTTGATGTTCTCCGCAAGATCAACTCTCGTTGCCGTCGGAGGACTGATATCAACCATTTCATCAATCATAGAGGACATTGATGTCGCTGCCGACCCCATCATCTGATTCATAGCCTCACAGATAGCACTCAAGTGAAGCTCCGAGAGATCCTGGTCGGTACTCGTTCCGTCTCCCCCCATCATCAGATCAGTGATGACTTTTACGTCGTCCTCTTTCAGAATGAGGATGTTTTTACCCTCAAGTCCTTTTACATATGAAATATGAATAAACACACAAGGTGTCGGTTGATCTCTTGAAAGATCATCCATGGATATCGTCGTTACCTGTGGTGTTGTGATATCCACTCTGTTGTTTACAAGTATGGAAAGCGTCGTTGCCGCCGTCCCCATGCTTATATTGGCGATTTCTCCAAGTGCATCAGCCTCATCACTTGTAAGGCCGTCCGAATCACCGCCGCCCCCTGTAGCCGGAGCAGCTTCTTCCGCGGCTACTGCATCGCCGCCACCATCTTCTTCCATGCTGCCCAGAAGAGCATTGATCTCTTCCTGCGAAAGCATTCCGTCCATTGGGCTACTCCTCTCTGTAGATTGATTTTATCTTCACCGCATACGAGTCCTCATACGCACCCGGAATAGCAGAGAATTTTTTTATATTTCCGACATATACATCAAGCTCATCCTCAACGTGTGTATCAATCTTTATGATATCACCCGGAAGCAGATGCATAAAGTCGTTGACTGAGATCGCGCTCCTTCCCATGATCGCCCTGACAGGTATCTGGGCTTTTTGGAGAGATTCTTCGATGACCTCTTTGTAGGTTCCGATCTCGGTAGTCTCATTACTTGAATACCAGTTTTTGGTATTTAGTTTGTCGACGACAGGCTCGATAACCTCATAAGGAATACATATATTCATCAAGCCTTCGGCATTTCCTATCTTTATGTTCATCGTAATGATGGACGTCATTTCGTTTGGTGTGACAAACTGAGCAAACTGTGAATTTGTCTCTATCCTGTCAAGGATAGGTTCGATCTGCACAACCGTCTGCCACGGTTCAACAAGCAAGTTGACACATACGACCATTATCCTCTCTATGATCGTAAGCTCTATCTCGGTAAAATCCCTGGCTTTATCAAGCGGTTGTCCGTCGCCTCCGAGCATTCGATCCACTATCGCATACCCAAGGCTCGTAGCCATTTCCATGATGATATTTCCCTCGAGCGGTGAAAAACTCACAACGCCCAGAAGTACCGGATTTGACAGAGAATTCGAAAACTCCTGGTATGTCGCCGCCTCAGAGTGCATCACCTCTACCTGAACATTTTTCCTTAGGTACACAGGCAGAGTAGTCGAAAGTAATCTGGCATAGTGTTCATATATGAACACCAATGTTCGCAGATGCTCTTTTGAGAATTTACTCGGTCTCGCAAAGTTGTAGTCTTTGACCGGCCTTTCGTCCTCTTCATCAACGGCGTTCGGATCAAATTCTCCACTGTTTAGTGCTGATAGGAGATTGTCTATCTCGCTCTGGGACAGCACATCACTCATAACGCCTCACCTCACCAAAATATAATAACACATTTATAAAAATATATAAAGCTATTTTTTTAAATAATTCACAGTGCCCGAAAATCAGCTAAGGAGCGGACTAAGGAACGTCACATCCACGATACATTTCGTGTTGTACTGCTCCTGAAGCTTTTTGACGCACTCTGTTCTGATCTTTGCCTGATCAAACTGTGATTTGGAGTACGAAGAAATAGTCTCTTTGATCGTATCCTCAGCATAAACTGAATTCGTCTTTATCTGATCGCTTATATCAGAGTAGTCTTCCGCTTTCGTATTGAACGAAATCACAAGTCCTCCGAGCTGGAAGTAATGAGCGCTGTCATCTCCTTCGTCTTTTTGAAGGTTCAGAGTTTCCTTGCTTTCATATGTCACCGTAAACGGATCGAGATCTGCCATCGTGTAGTCCTGATCCTCATCTTTTGATTCTATCTCCAGATCGATGACCGAAGCGACCTTATCTATGAGATTGCTTGTTTTGTTCATAGCCGGCATAACAGAGAACACAAGCACTATCGTAAGCACAAGGTTCACAACTGTTGCAGCCATGATCACAACTGTAAGGATATTCTTCTTCATGTTTTTCGCTCCTATGTTACTTATTGATTGGTGTAGATCCTGAACTCAACCCTACGGTTACGAGCCCTGCCCTTGGCAGTCTTGTTTGAAGCAACCGGATCATACTCTCCTCTTCCGGTCGTCTCCGCCGAGTGCGGATCTATTTTTTTCTTTCCGGCCAAATACTCAAATACAGTTGTCGCTCTGGCCGTAGAAAGCCACATATTGTTTGGATATCTGCCACCCGGTGTCGTAGGAACGTTGTCCGTGTGACCTATGATCCTGATCTGATTTTTTTTGTATAGCTTCAGGATGTCTCCAACCTTGTCAAGCAACGGCTTTGTGGAGTTGCGGATGTCCGCAGATCCTGAATCAAAAAGCAGCGCACCGTTTAGCGTGATCTGGACATATTGGTTTTTTTTGTCCATATTGACATTGATATCGTCGTCGATATTTTTGTCCTGCGCTTGTTCTTTTACATCGTTGTAAACTTCTTCATTTTTCGCCTTTTGTTCGGCAGCCTGTTTTGCCTCGACAGCTTCCTCGGTTGCCTTGTCTATATCCTGGGCATCCTTCTCGCCGGGCTTTTTGTCATCCTGCTGCTCACCGGTCTGGCCCTGTTGGTTTTGCTGTTGCTCGCCCGTCTGACCCTGCTGGTTTTGCGAATCAGAATTATCAGGCTTTGTTTTGTTTTCTCCGTCGTTGGAATCCTGACCGCCATTATTGTCTTTTTGCCCTGATTCGCTGCTTTGCGTACCGGGTTTGACATCATCCTGCTCCTGTGTGGCGTCGTCGTCTTTGCCGGAGCTTGCAAACTCGTTGAAATAATCAGATATCGCAACGATCTGCTTTGTTCCGCTGTCGATAAACGGCCCCTGACCGATCGAATCTCCCCCGCCGTCAAAAATGTTTATACTCTCACTCATGGATGTGACGAGCTGTTCATACTTGTCCGCATCCACGGTTGACATCGAAAACAGCAACACGAAGAAACACAAAAGCAGGTTCATTAGGTCGGCAAACGTGTTTATCCAACCGCCAGTGTCGGCTGCTTCTTCCTCTTCTATATTTGCCATTAACCCTCACCACCTTGGCCTTCTTCTTCTCCGACTCCGCCTCTGTCAGCGGGTGCAAGGAAGGATTTAAGCTTTTCTTCGATGACACGCGGGTTCTCTCCTGCCTGTATGGAAAGGATACCCTCACTGATGATGTTCATCATCATTATCTCTTTTGAGTTGATGGCACGAAGCTTGGTTGCCATCGGTATACAAAGCCAGTTCGCTATAAGCGAGCCGTACAATGTCGTGATCAACGCGACCGCCATGTTCGGTCCGATAGAACTCGGATCGTCGAGGAGCTTAAGCATGTTGATAAGACCGATAAGTGTACCGATCATTCCCCACGCAGGACCCATTCCGGCGAACGCTTCCCAGAATCCGCATTTTTGCGAATGTCTTGCGTTTATGGCACCGATCTCTGATTCAAGAATGGACGAAACCAATTCCTGGTCGGTACCATCGACTATGAGCATGATGCCCTTTTTCATAAATTCATTGTCAATGTCTCCCGCAGCCTCCTCAAGCTGAAGAAGTCCCTCTTTTCTGGCTACGTTTGCAAGATCGATGATCTTGTGAATAACCTCTGCGATATCATATGTAGGAGGCTTAACGCCGATCATGAACGACTTAAGACTGGCAACCCATCCGCCAATCCCGTCTGACTGGATCAACATACACATAAGCGCTCCGACAACAACGATAAGGAACGAGGGCATATCCCAGAAGTTTCCGAGCGCCGCAAATCCCTGATCACCGGATACGATACCGTATACAACGGCGGCCGCACATCCGAGAAGACCACCGACTGTAGCTATATCCACTACCTACACCACCTTTTTATAGAATATGGATCTCTCGTCTCGCCGCAACGACGAGCTCTTTGATCTCCTGTCTGCTTTCTTTTACCATGACCTTTTTGCCGGTAGTAAGAGTAATGACGGTATCAGGCGTTTCCTCAACTGATTCGATAAGGTCGTCATTGATACTGACGATAGTTCCGTTCATACGGGTAACATCTATCATTTGTCACACCTCCTGCCTATTTCTTCGCATAGGTCTGATAACTATACTATATTATCACAAAAATGTTTTCTTGTAAAGGAAAAAATCATATCAAAAAGAATTTGAGAAAACCTGTTTGTATAACATCAGTAGGCACCTGTGCATCATGCGCAGGTGCCTACAATTTATAAAGAGTTAATCATTATCTCTTGAGGTTTACAAGCTCTTCAAGCATTGAATCCGATGTCGTGATGACACGTGAGTTTGCCTGGAATCCACGCTGTGTAGTGATCATGTTTGTAAACTCGTTTGCAAGGTCAACGTCTGACATCTCGAGCGCTCCGACTGAGAATTTACCAACCTCACTGATATCGATTCCGATACCATCGAAGTCTCCGGAGTTCTTTGTAGCTGAAAAAAGTGAGTTTCCCGCTGCCTCAAGTCCGGATGGGTTTGCAAATGTCGCAACCGCTATCTGTCCGAGAAGGTTTTTGTCACCGTTTGAGTAAACACCGAAGATCTTTCCGTCGGTCTGTACCGAGAAGCCGTTAAGTGATCCGGCAGCATTACCTGTTCCTTTTCCGTCATCGGTACCACGAGTCGGTTTTACATTACTTACACCGTCCTGAGCGTACATTGTGAGGTTACCCATGTTGAGGAGAACTCCGCCCTCTGTATCTCTTCCTGTTCCTTCCGTTGTTAGAAACGGGCTTTCAGCAATATCTTCAGGTTTTGTAGGGTCCTCCCCTCTAAAAAGTCCTAAACGAATACCTGTCTGAGCTTCCTGCGTATCACTCTTTCCAGCTGTAGCTTTATCAGCTCCAACCCACTCAAACTCACCGGTCGCTCCCGAGAACTTAATGTGTGGCCACTTACTATCACCGGGCTTAGTAGGATCTTCTGCAACGGTTATAGCTCCACTATTATCAACTTTATACTTATACTCTACGCCGTTAAGGGTTATTGTCATAGCTTTTTTTCCTGTTGTTGCCTCCCAGTTCCCTGATGTTTCATTCTGTTCACGAAGAAGTGATTTACCATCTGATCCAAGGATGTCTGTAAGCTTAAGCGTATATTCGGACTCAAGTTCTTTGCCATCACCGTCTACTGCCTTGATAGCAACAAATTTTGCGGTATTCAGTTCGCCTAGCTTATCATAAAAACTTATCGAGATCGGGTAACCTGTGTTCTGCTCATCATTTATGTATTTCAACTGAACATCGTTTGAATCAATATTACCTTTCATTGTGATATCAGTTGTAGCATTCGGTGCTGAGTAAGCGTTCTCACCGCCCATCAGGTTAAGATATGTTGCTGTATCCTTTCTGATCTCTCTGGTACCGTCTCCCGTATCTACTGCCGGCCATCCGA
>CAMVCQ010000076.1 GCA_947166015.1 uncultured Lachnospiraceae bacterium | reverse complement strand
CTATATCATCGCTTTTTCCGGCTTTACTTGTATTCAGTCTCAGCACAAGTGATACCAAAAATTTTTGCCCAAGGACATTTTCTTCCTTTAGCACTCCATGATGACCGTATATTTCCAAATCGGTGATCTTTATCTCATCCATTTGCTGATCAAACCCCTATCATTTTGAAAAACAATTCTTTTAACGAATTATCCGTATCAAATACCCCTGTTGTTTTGTATGTGACCGTCGTAGTTCCGGGCTTCGAGACACCCCTCATCGACATACACATATGTTCCGCTTTGGCAAGTACTATCACCCCTTTGGGATTCAATTCCTTTTGGATGGCATTTGCTATCTCGGCGGTCAGCTTCTCCTGTATCTGTGCCCGCCTCGCGTACACCTCTACAGTCCTTGCAAGCTTGCTCAATCCTACAACCTTGTCACCCGGAATATATCCGATAGATATCTTTCCGAAAAACGGCAAAAGGTGATGCTCACATACAGAATAAAACTGAATATCTTTTTCAACAACCATATCGGTCGTCTCGGATGTAAAAGTCTTTGCAAGAGGTATGGCAGCATTTTTTTCATATCCTCCGAATATCTCATCGCACATAGCCGACACTCTCGCAGGCGTATCGACAAGACCTTCGCGCGCAGGATCCTCGCCTATTCCCTCCAAAAAAAGCCTGACAGCTTCTTCTATTTTTTTCTTGTCCATATAGCTTCCCATCCTAAAAAAGATATTTTAACAATCGCCTATATCAAATCGTAAATCTCATAAATAAGCTTTTCTGTTTTGTCCCAACCAAGGCACGGATCCGTGATCGATTTTCCGTATATTCCCTCACCGATGCTCTGGTTTCCGTCCTCCAGATAGCTTTCTATCATAAGTCCTTTTACAATGTTTTTAATCTCATCGGAATGATTTCTCGAATGAATAACATCCTTTGAAATACGGATCTGCTGGAGATAATCCTTGTCTGAATTTGAATGATTTACATCAACTATCACTGATGGATTGTCGATCCCTCTCTCCTTGTAGCTGTTGTTCAGATGGATCAGATCCTCAAAATGATAATTCGGGATATTGCGTCCGAATTTATCCACGTAACCTCTGAGTATCGAGTGAACCAGATGATTTCCGGTAGTCTTTACCTCCCAGCCTCTGTACACAAAACGCTGAGGCGCCTGTGCTGCGACTATGGAATTCATCATTACGGAAATGTCCCCACCTGTTGGATTTTTCATTCCGGCCGGGATTCCGAGGCCGCTCGCAACAAGTCTGTGTCCCTGGTCCTCTACAGACCTTGCACCTATAGCAACATAAGCCAGAAGATCGGACAGATATCTGTGGTTCTCAGGATAAAGCATCTCCTCTGCACAGGTAAATCCTGTTTCTTTGACAACTCTGGTATGCATCTGTCTGATAGCTATGATCCCCGCAAGAAGGTCCTCTTCCGCTTCCGGATCAGGCTGATGCAGCATTCCTTTGTATCCTTTTCCTACAGTTCTGGGTTTATTGGTATACACTCTGGGGATCATATAGATCTTGTCCAACACCTTTTCCTGAACCTTTGCGAGCCGATGCATGTAGTCAAGCACAGCCTCTTCATTATCTGCTGAACAAGGGCCGATGATAAGCAAAAACCTGTCATCCTTCCCTTCGAATATATTTTTGATCTCCTCATCTCTGTCTTCTTTTATTTTTTTTATGTCATCGCTCAATGGGAATTTTTCTTTGATCTCCTGCGGAGTAGGTATCGGTCGCAGGAATTCCATTTGCATTTCCATTATTATTTCTCTCCTTAAAAAATTAGCATTTATGCTTTTTTCCAAACAGACATTATATCATATCTCATCGATTACCGCAAGTACTTCCTGATATAGCGAAAGACTACCAAATACCACTATTACAGCGCTTGGATTGTTTTGCCTGATCCTGTACGCACATAGGCTTACAGCCTCCTTGACATCTCTCATAACCCTTGACGGTTTTGCGGCGTGATTGATCTCCATCCACGCATCAAGCAGTTCTTCGGCATCCAGCCCTCTGTCTCCCGGCACATCGACCGCTATAAATCTATGCACGGAGTCTTTTATGTTTTCAAGCATTTCTCTGTAGTTTTTGTCCTTAAAAACTCCGCATATAGCATACACATCTCTTTCGAAAAAAATGTCCCCTATGACTTTGTTTAACGCAGCAACTCCATGTGGATTGTGCGCACCGTCATACATGATCAGCGGATCGTCATGCAGTATTTCACACCTTGCATCAAGCTTTGCGAAAGATATTCCTTTTGCAATACTATCAAACTCTATCTGCTTGAAATCATCCGGATAAAACCTTTTCAAACACAATGATGCCTCTATTGCCAACGCGGCGTTCATCGCCTGATGGCGCCCTACAAACGACGAAGAATATACCTTATCCCTGTAGGAAAACTCAATCCCTTTTGTGTCGGCGCGCATAAGCTTTATGTCTTTTTTGAACACGGTATCAAGTCTTGCAGATTGTTTTGCACAAACAGTCTTGAAAACCTCACCCGCAAAGTCTACATTTTCCTCACCGGTCACTACAACCGATCCTTTTTTTATGATGCCGGCTTTGTGTGCGGCAATCTCATATATGTCATCACCCAAAAAACTCATATGATCCATATCGATCGGCGTGATGATGGAAAGAAGGTTTTCCTTGGTGACATTTGTCGCATCATAGGTTCCGCCAAGACCTGTTTCTATCACTGCTACATCCACACTTTTTTTGTAAAAATAAAGATAAGCAAGTGCTGTCTGAACCTCAAAAACAGATGGGTCCTCAAGTCCGTCCTTTCGCATATCCATGACTATATAATTGATTACATTAAGATAATTATCATAGTCATCATGCTCTTCTCCTATGATCCTGATGCAGTCCCACTGTTTTTTGATCGAAGGTGAACAAAACCACCCAACCTTGAAACCTGATTCAGCGAGTATGCTTGAAATATATGCACCTGTTGAGCCCTTGCCGTTTGTGCCGGAAATCTGGATGATCTTCATTTTTTCCTGTGGGTTGTCAAGACGCGACAAAAGCTCACTGATACGCTCCAAGCCCGGCTTGATCTCACCGGGTTTGGAGTTTCTCAGGAGCTTTTGTTTGTCGTTATTTATTACCTTCATTTGCATTTATAATTCTTTCAAAAAGATTTATTTAACAGCTCTAACTCTGATAACTTCAGGAATCTCTTCAAGCTCTTTTATAACCTGATCCGTAGTTTCCGAACAAATATCAAGAACTGTATATGCATAGTTTCCTTTACTCTTGTTCATCATGTTTTCGATATTTATGTTGTCTTTTGCAAACATGTTTGTAAACTGAGTAAGCATCTTGGGAAGGTTTTTGTGAAGGATCGTGATCCTTCCCTCAGTCTGACAGATTCCGGCATCAACATTAGGATAGTTTACAGAATTTCTGATATTTCCATTGTCGATATAATCTCTCAATTCCCTTGCTGCCATTTTTGCACAGTTATCCTCTGACTCCTGTGTTGATGCTCCGAGGTGAGGAGTAACAACCGTGTTTGGAAGGTTAACTGTTGAAGGTGTCGGGAAGTCAACAAAGTATTTGCTGACCTTGCCACTCTCCAATGCTGCTCTCATATCATCCTCATTTACAAGAGTGTCTCTTGAGAAGTTGAGGATAACAACACCGTCTTTCATTTTGTCAAACGCATCCTTGTTGATCATTCCTTTTGTGGAATCAAGAAGCGGTACATGCACAGTCAGGTAATCGCAGATCTCATAGAGCTCTTCGTTTGTTTTTACCATAGTGACATCTCTTGTCATATTGACAGCGTTTTCGATAGAAAGATAAGGGTCGCATCCATATACATCCATACCGAGACGGTTGCAGGCATTAGCCACGATAACGCCGATCGCTCCGAGACCGATGATACCGATCTTTTTGCCTTTGATCTCGCTTCCGGCAAACTGCTTTTTGGCTTTTTCTGCAGTTTTTGCGATGTTTTCATCGTCTTTGTTGTCAAGACACCATTCAATACCGCCGACAATATCTCTTGCAGCAAGAAACAGAGCAGCTATCGTAAGCTCTTTTACTCCGTTTGCGTTTGCTCCCGGTGTATTGAATACAACTACTCCTTTGTCAGCAAGCTTATCAAGTGGGATATTGTTTACTCCGGCTCCCGCTCTTGCTACTGCAAGGAGGTTGTCGGAAATCTCCATATCGTGCATAACAGCACTTCTTACCAGTATAGCCTGCGCCGCATCAGTGTCATCTGTCATCTCGTAGTTATCCGGCAACATCTCGAGACCACACTCAGCTATTGGGTTTAAACACTTTACTTTAACACTCATTATTTCTCCTTCCCGTACACGCGGTTTTGTTTTAGTTTTGTTGATGGTTTACCGCGTGACATCAACAAGCATTCATTCGAAAAACACCTCGATAATGCTGTATTATCAAGCGTTTTCTGCTTCAAATTTTTTCATGAATTCTACAAGCTTTTCAACACCTTCTTTTGGCATAGCATTGTAGATACTTGCACGCATTCCTCCGACACTTCTGTGTCCTTTGAGATTCTCCAATCCGGCCGCTTTTGCTTCAGCAACAAACTTTGCATCAAACTCATCATTCCCCGTTACAAAAGGAACATTCATAAGTGATCTGTCTTCTTTTCTGACGGTTCCTTTGAAAAGCTTTGATGAATCAAGGAAATCATAAAGAATTTTTGCTTTATCTTCATTTTTCTTTTTCATCTCTGCAAGTCCGCCCTGTTTTTTGAGCCATTTAAATACCTTGCCGCAGATATAAATTCCATATGCAGGCGGTGTGTTGAAAAGTGAATTGGCATCTGCATGTGTTTTGTATTTGAGCATTGTAGGCACTTTTTCATCAAGGTCATCACGGATGAGATCTTTTCTGATGATCACGATAGTAACTCCGGCCGGTCCGATGTTTTTCTGAACTCCACCGTAGATAACTCCGTACTTTGTAACATCTACAGGCTCTGACAAAAAGCAGGATGAAACATCTGCTACAAGAGTCTTTCCTTTTGTGTTAGGAAGCTGCCAAAACTTTGTTCCATAGATAGTATTGTTCTCACAGATATATACATAGTCTGCATCATCATCTATCGGAAGGTCCGAGCAATCCGGAATATATGAGAAAGTCTCATCCTCTGATGAGGCGATCTTGTTTGCTTTTCCGTACTTGGATGCTTCCTGCCAGGCTTTTTTTGCCCACTGACCTGTAACGATGTAATCAGCAACACCGTTTTTCATAAGGTTCATGGGAATTGCTGAAAACTGTGTCCACGCACCACCCTGCAAAAACAGAACTGCGTAATCATCAGGTATTCCCATAAGCTCTCTCAAGTCAGCCTCTGCAGTTTTGATGATATCATCATAAACCTTTGATCTGTGGCTCATCTCCATTACAGACATACCGCTGCCATTGTAATCGAGCATCTCATCTGCCGCTTCCTTCAATACCTCCTCCGGCAGCACTGCCGGTCCTGCTGAAAAGTTGTACACTCTTGCCATTGTTTCTTCCTCCTGAAAATGGTTTTTATTTTGTTATTTTTTTGTATGCTGTTTTTTAATTATTTCCTTCTTTTACCATATCCTTTTCATCAAAGGATTTTTCTATTGCCTGTCCAGCGGGAACCATTGGGAACACCTTGTCGTCCTGTCCGATCACAACCTCGATAACAACAGGTCCTTTTGTTCCGATCGCTTCTTTTATCGCATCGTCCAGAGCATTTTTCTCTGTGACTCTGATCGCCTTGCATCCAAGCGCTTCCGAGACCTTGCAATAATCGACCTTGTCCTCGAGCACTGTCTGCGAGTACCTTTTGCCGTAGAACAGAGTCTGCCACTGTCTCACCATACCGAGCGCGTGATTGTTAAAAATAACCTCTACGACGGGAATGTCGTATCTCGATGCTGTAGCCAGCTCATTCATGTTCATTCTGAAGCATCCGTCTCCGGTAAAGTTGATGACCGTCTTGTCCGGAACCGCAACCTTGGCTCCTATCGCAGCACCGAGTCCGTATCCCATGGTACCCATACCGCCTGATGTGAGTAACTGGCGCGGTCTTGAGTATTTATAATACTGTGCAGCCCACATCTGATGCTGTCCAACATCTGTTGATATTATGGCGTCTCCGTTTGTGAGCTCATAGAACCTCTCAACTATGTACGGTCCGGTAAGGGCGTTTTCATCATAGTTTAACGGAAGCGCTGCTTTGCGCGCCATAACCTTGTCGATCCATTCCTTATGATATTGATTGTCAAGCTTTTTGTCAAATATTTTTAATACTTCTTTCAGGTCGCCGATGATGCTTAAGTCAACCTGGATATTTTTCCCTATCTCCACCTCATCTATATCAACCTGGATTATCTTGGCATTTTTGGCGAACTCATCGGCCTTTCCGATCACCCTGTCTGAGAATCTCGAGCCCAATACTATCAAAAGGTCGCATTCGGTAACGCTTAGGTTTGCTGTTTTCGTACCGTGCATGCCGAGCATCCCGACATAGTACTCATCCGTTCCGTCAAACGCTCCTTTTCCCATCAGTGAATCGGTGACAGGCGCATCGACTTTTTTCACAAAGTCAGCCAGTTCATTTTTTGCCTCTGATATAACAGCTCCGCCACCGACAAATATCATAGGCTTTTTGCTGTGTCTGATAAGCTCGATAGCTTTGTCGATCTCGGCCTCATCGATAGTATCTGATTTTCTCTCGATCGGAGCGGGTGTGACCGGTGTAAAATCAGCCATAGCCGCCGTCACATCCTTTGTTATGTCCACAAGGACCGGTCCCGGCCTGCCCGACTGCGCTATCTTGAACGCACGTCTCAATGTGTCAGCCAGAACATTTACGTCCTTTACGATAAAGCTGTGCTTGGTTATCGGCATAACTATGCCGGCTATATCGACCTCCTGAAAGCTGTCCTTTCCAAGGAGATTTAATCCGACATTCGCCGTGATGCAGACCATCGGTACGGAATCGATGTACGCTGTACTGATACCGGTTACGAGATTTGTTGCTCCCGGTCCGCTCGTCGCCATACAAACTCCGACTTTTCCGGTCGCTCTCGCATATCCGTCGGCCGCGTGAGCCGCTCCCAGCTCATGTGATGTCAGGACATGCCTTATCTGATCCTGATATCTGTATAATTCATCATAAATGTTTAAGATAGCTCCGCCCGGATAACCGAACACCGTGTCAACTCCCTGCTCCAGGAGACACTCGATAACTATCTCAGATCCGTTTAATTGCATAACAATTACCCTTCCGTCAAATACTACTATAGTTTATAATGCGCGCATCAAAGCGCTGTTTGATTCATTCGATCACTTAAGTATAGCACCGTTGCTGCCTGATGTGACCATATTGGCATATCTTGCAAGGTAACCATCCTTGACCCTCGGCTCTTTTGGTGTCCACGCCTTCCTTCTCTTTTCAAGTTCTTCGTCGGAAACCTTGACATTAAGCGTGTTTGCCGGGATATCAATTGAGATGATATCGCCTTCCTCGATAAGGGCTATCGGTCCTCCAACTGCAGCCTCCGGTGAGATATGTCCTATAGACGCACCTCTTGACGCTCCCGAGAACCTTCCGTCCGTGATAAGCGCCACCGATGAACCAAGTCCCATACCCGCAATAGCTGATGTAGGATTGAGCATCTCACGCATACCCGGACCTCCTTTCGGTCCCTCGTAGCGGATTACGACCACGTCACCCTCGACGATCTTGCCGCCTTTGATAGCAGCGATGGCATCTTCCTCGCAATCAAACACCCTTGCAGGTCCCTCATGAACCATCATCTCAGGAACTACAGCAGAACGCTTAACCACGCCTCCATCCGGCGCGATATTTCCTTTGAGCACGGCGATACCGCCTGTCTCCGAGTATGGATTGTCGATCGGTCTGATGACCTCAGGATCGATATTTACAGCATTTTGGAT
>CAMVCQ010000075.1 GCA_947166015.1 uncultured Lachnospiraceae bacterium | reverse complement strand
GTTTTTGGCTTTATGCTTGTTTTTACAATTTTCATTTTTATATATATCAGGAAAAGTATAATCAAACCGTTTGCTTCTATGGAATCTCTTGCCGAGGAGCTGGCCAAGGGAAATCTCTCAAAGCCTGTCAAGGAAGAAAAGAGCAAATTTTTCGGGAAATTTTTGTGGAGTATGGATATGCTTCGTGAAAAACTCGAGCAGGAAAAAGAAAAAGAGATGGCTTATATGAAGGAGAGAAAAACTCTCATGCTTTCTCTATCGCATGATATCAAAACGCCTCTGGCAGCTATCGATCTATATACAAAAGCGCTCTCGTCAGGATTGTATGATACCGATGGGAAAAAAGAAGAAGCCTACAACGGTATAGAAAAAAATCTAAAAGAGCTCAGCAATTATATCGAAGAAATAACTGCGGCGTCAAGGGATGATTTCCTGATGCTTGAAGTGAAGGATGAAGAGGTATATCTGGGCAATGTTCTGACTCGTATCGAAGAGTATTATAATGAAAAATTCTCCCGACTTCACACCGACTTTACTATCAATAAATACGATGATATGCTTATCAGAGGTGATGAGGATCGTCTGGTGGAGGTTATGCAAAACGTGTTGGAAAATGCTATCAAATACGGCGACGGACGAAAGGTCGAAGTGCTCTTTTCAGAGGAAGAGGATGCAAAGCTTATCCATATAAGAAATACCGGAGAGGCTCCTGCTGAAGCCGAAATGATACATTTGTTTGATTCATTTTACAGAGGAAGCAATTCCGAAAAACAAAAAGGCTCGGGGTTGGGGTTATATATAAGCAGGCAATTGATGAAACGAATGGACGGAGACATATATGCAACGAGATCGGATGATGGATTTGAAGCAGTCATAGTTGCCATGAAAGCGTGATTTTCGGGGCATTTTTATGTATTTAATCAAAAAAATACAAATTTAAAGATTATTTAAGAATTGAATTGTTATACTTGCATCATAAAATAAATAAAAGGGGCAGATAGCCCCGGAAGGGATGAGAGTTATGATGCTACGAATGTTAAGGCGCGACCTGAAAAGAAAAAAGACGATGAATACTATCCTTTTTCTTTTTATTGTGATCGCGTCTATGTTTATGGCCAGCGGACTCAGCAATATTGTGACGGTTTCCAACGGTCTGGTAAATTACTTTGACGAGGCGGGACTCGGGGATTACAACATCCTCACAATGGGAGACCACGCCGTCGGAGCACTCGACCATATGCTAAAAACTGAGCCTGCGGTAAAAGACTATAGACTCGAAGAAATAGTCTACGCTTCGCAAAAAAATATCAAAGAAAGCAATGGGATAAACATAGATTATTCCAGCACATCAGGTGTAAATCTGATCCAGTCAATTGATCGAACAAAACTCAATTTTTTTGACGAGAACAATGATGTTATCAAAAGCACAGCATCCGGCGAGGTTCATGTTTCACCGGGATTTCTAAGTGAATCAGGGCACAAGATCGGTGATACGATCCTCATCAGTATAGAGGGAGTACAGCTTCGGGAAAAAATAGTCGGCATATGCAAGGATGCTTTTTTGGGCGGGGCGATCGTCGGAAACAGACGGTTCATTATAAATGAACAGGATTACAAAAAACTTGTAAACAAACAAATCATCTACGACTCCTACAGAGGAGAGGCCTGCTACATAAAAACAGACGATATACAGGCTATCAAATCAGCACTTACAAATGTTCCACATATTGCATTTGACGGTGACAAAACACTTATTCAAACCTCGTATCTGATGGATATGATACTTGCTTATGTTATGCTTATAATGAGTGGCTGTCTGATAATCGTATCGCTTGTCATACTCAGGTTTTCGATCAGATTTTCCATTGAGGAAGAGTTTAGAGAGATCGGAGTCATGAAAGCGATAGGAATAAATAATCTTCGCATCAGGGGTCTGTATATAGTTAAGTATGTAGTAATGTCTATCGTCGGATCACTGATAGGATTTGGGTTAAGTATACCATTTGGAGAATTACTGCTCAAAGAGAGCGCAAAAACAATTATGCTCAAAGGCTCTCAGGGGATCAGCTGGAATGTGATCGGAGTTCTGATCATCATAGCGGTATGCCTTCTGTTTGGATTTATTTTCACAAGAAAAGTCAAAAAATACACACCGCTTGATGCGATCAGATCCGGACAGAGTGGTGAGAGGTTCAAAAAGAAGAATAAATATCATTTAAGAAAAACACATTTAAAAACCGGTGGATATCTGGCGCTAAATGATGTTATAAGTGCACCGAAAAGATTTTTTACTATCACTCTTTCATTTTTTCTTTGCACGGTTCTTGTGTTGGTAATAGTAAACATAGCTTCGACTATGAGAAGCGACGCTTTTGCAGATTCTTTTGGAAAAGTCAGTGATCTATATATAATGGATACCGATTTTATGATGAAACTGACAAACAAAAGCGATCTGAAAGAAGTAGACAAGCAGTACAAAGAATACGAGGATAAGCTTTCGGATGAGGGAATTCCGGGAAAGATTTGTCAAGAACTACAGTTCAAGTACCCGATAACGGTTAATGGAAAAGACTACAGTTACTCATTTACACAAGGTCACAATACAAAAATGGAGGACTATACTTATACCGAGGGCTCATCTCCAAAAAGCATGGATGAGATAGCGATCACGCCGGCAGTTGCAAAGGATTTAAACATCGATATAGGTGACACGATAACAGTTCATTTCGGAGACAGAGATATCGACTGTATGGTAACAGAAAAATTCGAAACCATGAACAACATGGGATTGTTGATAAGACTGCATACAGACGCACCTACGGATATGGAACATTTTTCTAGCTGTATGGGACTGCAGATAGATTTCGATGACAATCCGGATGCAAAAACAATTGAAGACAGGAAAGAAACTGTAAACAAAATATTTGATACGGATATGACAATGAATGCAGAGGAGTACTGTGTTGATTGTATGAAAGTCGCACCTATGATGGAAGCAGTTTCATATCTTTTGTTAGCGATAACTCTTGTGATCATCATCCTTGTGACAATACTTACCGAGAGAACCCTGATCGCAGGTGAGGTCACACAGATCGCTATCTGCAAAGCAATGGGCTTCTCAAACGGTGCGATCATCAGATGGCATGTATGGAGATTTGCGATAGTGGGAGTCATCGTTTCGGTGCTCTCTGCAGCACTGTCCATACCGCTTACAAAGCTTATCGGAGACCCGATATTTGCACTGACCGGAAAGAGCAATGTAAACTACAACATAGATGTCGCAAAAACATTTTTCATATACCCGGGTGCGGTACTGTTGGTAACTGTATTGATCGCATTTATCACATCAAGATATACGAAAAAAATAACTGCAAGAGACACTGCAAATATAGAGTAAAAATGGAGGAAAAAAACATGAGCAAAATACTTGAGGTAAAAGATATCTGTAAAACATATGTAGTCAACAAACGCCAGAATAACGTCCTTCGCAATGTCAGCTTTGATGTAGACGAGGGCGAGATGGTGGCGATCATGGGACCATCAGGTTCCGGTAAATCAACACTTCTCTACGCTGTGTCAGGTATGGACAAGGCAACCGGAGGAAGCGTGATGTTTGAGGGTGACGACATCACAAAAATGAAGGACAAAAAGCTTGCAAAGGTACGACTTGACAAGATGGGATTTATCTTTGAAAAATCTGACTATACTTGATAACATCACTCTTCCTGCAGTGCAGAGCAAAAAAGAGAATATATCCAAATCAGAAAAATACTCCCGTGGAGAAGAGCTGATGAGAAAGCTTGGCATTATCGATGTTGCTGATAATGACATTAACGAAGTCTCAGGCGGACAGCTACAGCGCGCCTGCATCTGCAGAGCACTTATCAATAACCCCCGTGTTGTGTTTGCGGATGAGCCTACCGGAGCACTTAACCGTACATCTTCGACAGAGGTAATGGACGAGCTTGTAAAGCTCAACAAAGAAGGAACTACAGTGATGATGGTAACTCATGATTCCAAGGTTGCTGCGAGATGCTCAAGAGTTCTCTACCTGGTCGACGGAAACATCGAAGGAGAATTTGTACCGGAGGATGGCGCCGAAGAAAAAGACCGCGAGAGAAAGCTCAACAACTGGCTTATGGATATGGGCTGGTGATATCAGAATTCTGTCCCCTTTTTGTCCCCTTTGTTATGATATGATGTACCTGAAGTATAAACGTATAAACATATCATTTGGACAGGTACGGCAACTGTCATGATATCTATAAAGAAACGGAGGGAGCAGTCATGAAAGGAATGATGAAAAGGATCATAGCGGTATGCATGACATTTGTCATACTTTCTGTAACACCGCTTAATGAAGCCGCACCGGGGATAGTATCACAGACTGATACATCCATGGCAGCAGAAAGCAAAGACGGAGGCAAGTATATCTCTGAGATCCGTATCGGTATGGGTTCAACGCCTGATCAGGCAAAAAAAGAGCTTGAGGAAGGCGGATACACCATCCTTAAGGATGATACCGGTAACTATGCAGATCTGAATGTGGATGCAGGCTCAAAGAGTCTTCTAAAAGAAGGACCGACCGACAAGATCGTATATCTGGGATATAAGACCACATCAGATCCTGAGCAGGCGATCACGGATATTGCTGCGATAAACATGGGAGTTGATGACAGCAGCAGACCTTATTCCGTGGACGATTACAACGTCCTTATGGAGAAGGCTATGGAATCTCAGATAAAGCCTTTTGTAGACAGATTTATAGCCACACTTGAGGAGTACCGTGAGAACTACAAAAAGCCGAAGGACACACTGAATCATATCCGTGCGGATCATATGAGACAGATGCTGAACAGGCTTACTGA
Organism: uncultured Lachnospiraceae bacterium; assembly: GCA_947166015.1. Taxonomy (GTDB): domain Bacteria; phylum Bacillota; class Clostridia; order Lachnospirales; family Lachnospiraceae; genus Eubacterium_F. Next base: position 3,477 of record CAMVCQ010000075.1, on the reverse strand, counting down.
TGATGATACGGGCAAGCCTGTGGGCGATCTTTTGCTTAACAAGACGAAATATGAGATGGGAGATACAGCCTATAATGCCCTTTCGGACGCTGAAAAAAAGAATCATGCGGACATTCTTACTATTCTCATGCAGGCGAATGGGCAGGCTACATTAACGATGGAAACGCTTCTTACAAAGGCGACAGACACATCGGATGATACATGGATCGATAGATTTAGTGCAACCGGGCTTGAAGATCTAAAAGACCGTATCATGGATGAGGATCCCGATATCAAATCACTGACCGATCTTAACGCAGCCATGGACAGAAAATATCATGATACCGCCACGGCTATCCTAAACAAGTGGAATGTTTTTTATGAAGAGGTCGCAGGCGCTAAGGACAGGGTCGATGAACTGGAGAACTCAGTAGAAGAAATAGACCGGATCTCTGAAAAAATAGATGCAGCAGACTTAGAAAACATGTCTGAAAAAGAAATGAACACCATGGCTGATACGGTCAACGAACTGACAGAAACTGCGTATGATGCCCGTTCGATCGGACTTTGTTCTTATCTTGAAGCCGTGGATTATGGCGATGGAACGATGCTTGAATTCTTTGAAAAAGAGTATAGTGAATTATCGACAGATTCCGGCATTCGCTCATTGTACCCGATGGTCGATGCTCTTTCCCCCGGTCAGATCGCAGGGCTTGACTTTTTGTCGCTTGCTGATCTGATATCGCTTGCCATCGCAGATAAGGATACATATGCGGATACTCAGAGCGATATAAGCGAAATGGCTACAGCATCGATATATGAAGGAGTAGACAGGGAGATATATGAACCGGGTGGTGTTGCGATGACATCGGGTGCGCTAAGAGATGAAGCCGCAAAAAATGAGGATCAGGGAGATTTTATGTCCGGGACACTTCCTATCGTGATGATGTCGGTTACTGCAGGAACCGTATTGGCAGCCGTTTCATCGATAATATCATTAAAGACGATCAAATATATCGGAAAGAAAAACTATATAAAATGGCGTATTGCATATAATAACTATATGGTTAAATGTGAGTATGGGCAAGCTCGAATTATGGAAAACAGGTTTTTCAGGCTCGAAAAGAGTATCAAACTTGGGAAAAAACTCATGAGGGGCCTTCCTGTTGTCGCAGCTATCATGGTCGTTGCGGATATCGTCGCTACCATACAGGATGCAGTGAAGTATTACAGGACCACCTTTGCCCCGATCCCGAATATCATGGTGGATAAAGCGGATATAACCGTAAACAATGACGGCGGTAAAGATATCATGGCAAAAAATCAGACTGTTTATTACAGAGTCGTCCGCTGCAACAGAAAAGAAGGTACAACTGATATTGAAAAAGATAATTACAGAGCCATGGAGGACAAGGCAGATCTAAACGGTGACATAGGTCGTCAGTGGCTTGCGCTTTATAGTGTTAAATATAAGTATGGAAGACCCATACTTGCGGATTCGCTCCTGTACAAAAAAGGAGATGAAAGTGTTCCCGAGGGCTACAGTGTAGGTATCCATGAGTTTGGCGCTCTTGATGAAAACAATGTAGCATCAGTGCTCAATTTGAACAAGAAAGCATATCTTTTCCGGGATGATCCGCCTTCAATAAAAGTGTTCTTCAAAACAGAGCCAAGCAATGTCAAACAGCTTGTAGGTTCAAAAGCAGGCTCGATCTTCTCACCGGGCTCACTGGCGCTTGGTATAGGTATTGGTGCAGTCATAGGGGCGCTCATTATGGGACTTATCATGAGAAGAAGAAAGGTCAAGATCGTAGATGCCTGATGCCTTGGCGTTCAGGAACCCCTGTACTCCAGACATAACATGGTCAGATCATCAAACTGTTCAGCGTCACAGATGAAATCCTTGATCGCAAGGTGCATTCCGGTCAGGATATTTTCCGGGCTGCTGTCATCTGTCTGATTGATGGATGACAGCAGCCTGTCAGTTCCGAACTGCTCCTCCGCTTCGTTATTTGCCTCCGGTACACCATCCGTATATACAAAAAGCTTTGAGCCGGACTTCAGATCGATCTCGTATTCAGTGTATTTCATGCCCGTCCGTCCGCCGAGGACAAGCCCGTGCTTATCCTTCAGATATTCAAAGGAGCCGCCGGGATCCTTGATGACAGGGTACTCATGCCCTGCGTTGGCAGCGACAAGCTTTCCGGTGGATATGGTGAGTATTCCGAGCCATACAGTGACGAACAGGCTGTTGGTGTTGTTTCTGCACAGTTCTTCATTGGTATCCGCAAGAGCCTGAGCGGGAGATCTGCTCTTTATTATCTGATTTGCAAGTACGCCCTTGGCGAGCATCATGAACATGGCAGCGGGGATACCTTTCCCCGATACATCCGCTATAACGATATATAGATGATCGTCATCGATCAGAAAGAAATCATAAAAATCTCCGCCAACCTCTTTGGCGGGTGTCATGGACGCAAACAGATCAAACTCGTCACGCTCGGGGAAGGCGGGAAATTTATTTGGCACCATATCCATCTGAAGAGTAGACGCCAGCTTAAGCTCCGTATCGACCCTGACCGTATGCTCTGACATCTCTTTCTGCCTGTTTATAAGCTTTTTTCCCTGTAAGGCGATGATGGCACAGCCCGTAGCCACTATGGTTACGAATACGAGATCCACGGCATACCCGTAGAACAGGACATTAAAAAGATATTGTTCCTTATCAAATGCTATTATGCCATTCTCAAATACATCATAAAGCCAGGTATAGCTGCCGAGATCTATGACCGTTCCGGCGGGAAGCTCGAGACAGTTAAGATCTATGGCGCCAAAACACGCACCAAGGGCTCTTGCTATCAGGAAAACCAAAAAGGTCGTGCCGGATGTGATAAGCGTATATTTTTCCGAGAAATATCTGCTTGAAAGCACGATGGGGATAACGATTATTATGGTCACGTTGTATGTATATATGACCTCGATCATGGCTAACGCAAGGATGACTGAGGTCATCAGTAAATGCTTGATCCAGCGCTTTTTGTATTTGAAATATATGCTGACCGAGGATGACAGGCAAAGAAGCATGATCGCTGAAAAAAAGGCTATCCTTGTTTCGGTCATTTCGTACATTTCGAGTATTTTCAGCTCGGATATAAACCAGAGAGAGGCAAAAAAAAGAGCTGTTACGAACGAGATCATAACCATTGCCCTGTTTGAGGAGAACTCGTTCTCCTGAAGAACATCATAGTTTTTTGTAAGCTCCATGATCTTATCCTTTCATGCATTGATGTTTGTTGTGTGGCAGCATTCGGGCAGTGGACTGCAGCCGATCTGTCTTCGCATTCGGCTTGGCTTCCCGAGCAATACTATACATTAAATTTACGGTAAGGTCAAGTTTATATCTGATATCAGATTGATATTTTTTATAAAAAAATACGTCATTTTTTGTTTACATATCGGCAAAATTCTGTTATAATCCTGACTATGATCGAGAAAAAA